>CAYWTT010000334.1:0-4980 GCA_964461245.1 uncultured Prolixibacteraceae bacterium
TTTTTTATTTATAGTTATTAATGAGTTTATTAACAAATCAAACCGCACAACGCGTATCTATATATCTTTTAATAGAGAAATCTTCAAATATTGCAAAAAACTCAGTCATGTTTAAATAGTTTTATGTTAATTGTTACTCTTCCACCTTAAAATCCAATCCCAACTGATTGGCCGATTCCCGGGTTATCTTAATCTGGGGGCTGTTTTCAGCCAATGGGGCTGCGCCTGTACTTTTCCCTTTAATATTTATGGTTACCTCCACGCCATTATTCATCAATGGATAGATAAAGCTGCTGAAGACCTGGTTATAATTGGCTACATCTACTTTCCCGGATATGGTAACTGATTTGTAAACCTTTACCGGAACTTCATCCACTTTTGCAGGTGGCTCTTCAAAGTTATCTGCAACTGGATAGGGTTTTGAATCAGGAATGGCTGTTATAGGGACCTGCTCCGCTCTAATATACAGAGATTTATCTGCCAGGTAAAAATCCGGAGAGGTTACATCAAAAAATGGAACTTGCTCACCAAGGAATATCTTGGTAAAATTGCCCGGTTCACCCGTGGCGATGGCAACCTGATTCCCGCTGCAAAGCCTTAACAGGCTGTTTTGTATGGCCGCTGGTCCCGAAATCATGGGCTTGTCATTATATCGCAGGAAGGCTTCGTATAGCTCTTTTACTTTTATCGGATTTTCAACTGTTGGTATAAGGCCATTGCTGTGCAGCAATCCATAACCCACGCCATCCAGAAGCCATTCCTCATCTTTGAGCTGTTGCAGGATATTGGCGTTAAACTGAATGTCAATCGTGTCACGGAACTGTTTGATGTGAAGTTTGTCAATCGCTCCGTGAGGCCTTGACTTGATAACCAGGCAATAGGCAACGCAAATGGACTTGTCAACTTTCCTATCCAGCGTCTGAATTTTCTCCTGCAGGTCACTTTTTTGTTCCTGGCTGAGTTGTCCCTGATAATCTGTACGAATCTTCCGGCAGGCCATCCATTCTCTCAGTTCAATCAACAGTTGATTCATGCCAATTTCAGACGGGACCAGGAAGAGTATGGTGTTTCGGTATATTCTGTCACTGTTGCCTCGTTTATTGGCTATTTTCTCTACGTAGGGTTTCAGCTTCCCGTTAACCGCATCAGCATTCACCAATAGCGACGGATGGGCTATAACCAACGTTAAACGCGTCTGTTCGGGAAGATCATCGGCTGGATTAACCAAAACATTGAATGTGCTGAAATTTTTTGTCCTTACTGAGATCCGGTTGATGACTTCCTGGTGAAGTGCCGGTGAATTTACCTCGTTTTTGGCCTGGTTGATCAATATATTAATGTTAGGTTGAAGATGAAACCAGTACCGGCGGGTTTCACCCACGTCGGAGTAATGGAGGTAATGAGCCTCCGATTCGAGTGCGTCTATGGCTCCGTTTATGGAGTTGTGGTTAAACGTGTCCGGTTTCAGCACCATCAATTTAATGTCCTGGATCGTCAGCCCTTTCTTGGCCACATCGCTGCCAAATGTTCCCAGCATTACCGTGGCAGCTACTCCCTGTGTTATGAAATATTTGCGGTATTCCTGCTTATTATTGTCTATTTTAAACGCGTTGGAGTTGTTTCCCGATACATCTGCGGAAATTACTGCATCGTAGCCATTGCCCCACAGTTTCTTGATTTGGGAAGTAATGGCATCCAGGTTACTCAAGGTCAGGTCTGAGGTGTGTATCAATCCCTGTGAACCGGTCAGTGTTGCCTGTCTTTTCCAAAGATCAGCCACAATCGAACCAAGCATCCGCAATACACCGCGCGTTCGCTGGAAGTCGCTGTGGCTGGCCCAGCGACTTTCAAAGACATCGATCAATTCCGGATGGAACGGATATGCCTTTCGGATACGTTCTTTATACAACGACCTGGCCGCGTGTTGTGGAATCTCTTTATTTGCCTCCAGGTTTTTATAGAATCCGGCATACTGACTGATCACTTTTTCTATTTCAGCCGGATCTCCCAAATCTTCAAACAGCCGTCTGCGAATTACCTCAAATATTTCATCTCCTTCAACCGGTTTGGTATCCTTGCCGACACGCGACAACCGGTTGTTCAGCCTGATAAGGATCTCCTGGCCAATCTTCGAGGAGGCAACTTCCAGCGGACTTGCCGGTAAAGTAACTACTGCTACACTTCGTTCTATAGAGGCAACTGCCTCTGTAAGTTCCTGAACGAATGCAATGGTTTGGTCGGCAAGGTTTGTCCCTCCGACTTCAACACCTGAAGCTGCTACGCAGTAATGAGCCAGTTCATCAATAAGGATCAGGGAGGGGGAGGTTTGTTCCAGAACCTTGCGAAAGAGTCCCATCGGACTGGTCCGGTTTTCATCGTTCATCCTGACGATCTCATACGCTTCCTTTCCTCCCAGCTGCCAGGCAAGCTCCCCCCAGATTGTCTTTATGTGAATATCTCCGTCTGTCCTACCCTGGGTAGGATCGTTGGTGGTATTGGTAAAAACGGCAATGTTGGCATTGTCAAACTGTGGCTGTCCAATTTCATCTATGATATCCGATGTCAGTTCCCAGCTGGTGACTCTCTTCCCCGCTTTGATCAGATGATACAGAGAAATCAGGCTGTGGGTTTTTCCGCCTCCGAATCCGGTTTGCAGGGATATTACCCGATTGTCCGATGTTTCGCCACCGTTCAGCTCCCTGATTACCTGCTTAGCCACACTCTTTATTCCTGCCGTAAAATAGGTCTTCTGAAAAAACTTCTCCGGATCAAGATATACTTCCCGGCCACGGTTTAAGGCTACATCGCCCAGATTAGCTGCAAAAACCGATTCATCCAGGTTGCCTTTTTCAATATCTTCATGCGGTTTAACGTTCATAAACCAGGGCAGCATCGGACCATTAGCTGCCGGTGCAGATTGGCCCTGAGTATTTTCTGAAGGATTGATTCCGGATTCTGACACCAGTAGTTTCTCCGGATAGAAATCCATCCGGATCTTCTTCAGAAATCCTGCAATATCTTCCATTCTGATGTACTGAAGTATCCGGATCATGTTCCCCAACATCCGGAGGGCATCGTCCTGGTCAATATCCTGGGTGTGTGCCCAGTCGTTGCGAACATCCACAATCTCCTCCATCCAGGTGGGTAACCGGTTGGTCATTCTTCCAAAATCATCCTTAAAGTATGGCTTGTTCTGAATGGTAAAATGTTTCAGGTGGCCCCAATCAATGAGGTCAGCCGGATTTTTGCCCTCCATAAGCCCTTTTTCCCAATCCTTCTGTTGTCCTGGGAGAAGGCCTTCTTTATATATAATCGGCCAGTCATGCCCGATATGTTCCTTCATTTTTTTTGCAATGTATTGTCTGAATCCTTTCAGGAAAAGTTCGCCGGCATCCTGTAGGTCACGCTGAAGTTTTTTATTGATGTTCATGTCGGATTGGATTTAGGTTAAAATATATCAAGCCTGCCTTGTTCGGGACTATCCTGTTTGCGTCGTTGTGCCTCGCGAACCAGGCTCTCCTTATTGGCCAACAGTCCGGATATTTGTTTATGGTCGTCACAGCCTGATGGCAAAACCTCGGCCAAAGCCGTGCATATTCTCCAAAAGGCCGATTCATTGGATGGAGCCACCATTCCCAGATACTCAGTGAGGGCTGTCCGGTTTCCATCGTGGAACAGCCACATGGCTTTATGCACCTGGTCGATGGCAAAAGAGCCCGTCTGCATTCCCAGTTTCGGATTCTGTTTGCAGCGGGTTTTATAGCCCGACAGGCTCTCTTTGTTCCCCGATACTTCAAAGATGTGGTGGGTATGCAGTTCGCTGGTTTCTACGGTAAGTCCCACCTGGGTGATGCGCATCACGTCATCGTGGTCGGTTTCGGTAAACCCGAACAGGTTGAGCCAGCCGATATAGAACCGGGTCACTTCGTCGGTATCGATGTCGCTGATAATGGCGTTAAAGGCAGCATCACGCGCCAACTCCAGCAATTCAGCCACGGATACGGGTGTGCCATCGGCTTTTTCCACACTCTGGTACTGGCCAAATTCACTGACCGCCTGGCCAAAACAGGCCGTTAACAGGTCGGCTCCCCGGAACCCATAGGCATATAGCTGTTTTACCTCTTTTTTGACGCGATCTTCAATGTTCTTTTTAACCTGTCTGAAACTTAAGAATCCCTCCTGGATATTCGGACGGCATGAAACGGTAACAGAAGAAGCCAGCGCCAGCTTATCCATGGCAATCATCCGGTTACCCATTTCTGAGTCGAATGGCCAGCTGCCGGTGATGTTCATGTTGGCTCCCAGGATGGAGTTGACTAAGGTTGTCCAGGCTTCGGTACTCTGATGGGCAAACATGATGCTGACCACCCCGGAAGTTTGCTTTTCGATGGATGAGAATATCTGCTGTAGTTTGTTCTCAAAGTGTTGTTTTGCCTCTTCAATGCTGTTGTTATGGTGGTGTTTCAGGGCAGTACATTCTTCGGTCTTGGGAGTTTGCGGAGTGGCAAAATTTAAAGGATACAGATCGCCTAAGCTGCGTTTAAGCCAAACATAAAAAAAATCGGAAATGTCTGCATAGGCTATCGCATCATAATAGGGAGGATCAGTTACAACTACATTAAGATATTTGTTTTCAAATTGATTAATTTCTCCGCTTGACGTATTATTGCATAATGCAGGAATCACATTATTCTCATCTATGATATACCTGATTATCCATGATAATTGGTTTTTTGCGCTTCCTGTTAGGTTGCTAAATGGATTGGATTCAGGATAATCAAATATCATTGGGATAGCCTGCCGTGCAAAAGGCGTTTCAATTTTCTCACCGGGAATATGCCATCTTCCAAAAGAATTATTGACCATAGATAATCGGTCTATCCATATCCCCAAATAAGTAAGAATGGATCTTTGGTAGTCCGATAATCCTCCGTTACCGAAATTCAACAGAAGTTTTACCTGATTTAATTGCTCAATAAA
>CAYWTT010000335.1:0-4965 GCA_964461245.1 uncultured Prolixibacteraceae bacterium
CTTTGAACATCAGTCTATTAAGAAACAAACTGCTTGTCAGCGCCATCCTTGTCTCTGCAGCCCTTCCCCTCCTGGTGCTGCTGATCCCTCCGGTAAGGGATGCCTTCGGATTCACCTTGATGGCCGGGAAACACTGGCTGCAGTGGGTCTGATGTCCTTACAGCCGATCCTGGTTATGGATATTTTTAAACTTTTAAAGTTAAACGGAACCCGTCATGAAGATTTATGGTTGATTTTTTTTCATTCCTTTTGTTTCCTGACAGATTTTATTAACTTTAAAGAATCATCAACAGGAGTCATTGTACCGGGAATCTATGCAGGGGATAAAAAGAGATGCCGATTCTTCCGTAAATAACCTCCACAAAATGTATACGCTGCTTGCGGTATTCGCCATTGCTATGGGATTCCTGGAAGGCATTGTGGTGGTATACCTCAGGCAAATCCTTTATCCCAACGGATTTGGATTTCCGCTGAAAATGATCACACCGGGGATGCTCTCCGTAGAATGGATAAGGGAAATCGCCACCCTTCTTATGCTCTTTTCTGTTGCCTGGCTGTCCGGGAAAAACCGCCTGCAGCGGATCTCCTTTTTCCTGTTTGTTTTTGCCGTCTGGGATATTTTTTATTATGTGACGCTGAAGCTGTTCACTAACTGGCCAGAGAGCTGGTTGACCTGGGATATCCTGTTCCTCATCCCTGTTCCCTGGATAGGACCTGTGCTGGCTCCGCTTATCTTCTCTTTTTACCTGATCCTGGTTTCTTTCCAGTTCACCTGGCTCCAGGCAAATGGTAAAAAGGTCATCTTCAAAATCACAGACCTCTTGATCTTCCTGTCCGGGGTAGCGATTGTTCTTTTCAGTTTTGTCGGCACTTACCTGGAAATTATCCTGAAGAGCTGTTCAGCCGATGCCGGGAGCCCCGCAAGCGATGTGCAATTCTGTAACGCCATCACCGCTTATGTCCCTGAGCAGTATGACTGGTATCTCTTCATTGTCGGTGAAATGCTGATCATCATTGCCGTCTTTTCCATCGTAAAACGGGCATATTCACAGAGATGATGGCTCTGGGCGAAAGCGCCTTATTCTTTTTCAAATACCTTTTCGCCACCAACCCAGGTTTGCAGGATATGGGCATCCCTGATCCTGGCCGGATCAATCCGGAGAAGGTCTTCGCTGATCACCACAAAGTCGGCCAGTTTCCCCGGTTCAAGACTTCCCTTGATATTTTCCTCAAAGGAGGCATATGCCCCGTTCAGGGTATACGCTTTAAGCGCCTGTTCCACGGTAATCTTTTGTTCGGGTATCCAGCCTCCGGGATTCTTATCATCCAGGGTTCTCCGGGTAACAGCTCCATAAATGCCTTCCAGGGGGGTAGGAGGAGCTACATACCAGTCGCTGCCGAAAGCCACGGTGGCACCGCTGTCGAATAACGATTTGAAAACGTACATGTCCTTTATCCGTTCCGGTCCGACCAGTTTCTCGGCCCACCGTCCATCGTCGATGCAATGATAGGGTTGCATGGAAGCAATAATCCCCGATTTTGCAAAACGGGCTACATCCCCGGGCGCAAGATGCTGGGCGTGTTCTATCCTGAACCTTCTGTCACGGGGTCCGTTTACAGCGGCCACAGAATCGTACATATCGAGCAGATATCTTACAGCACGGTCCCCTATGGCATGGATCACAACCTGGAATCCTTCACTGTCGGCCTTCAGCGTCCAATTATAAAGATCATCCCCTGTATTGACAAAGAATCCGCTGTCGGCAGGAGAATCGGTATAGGGAACCAGAAACGCGGCCGTATGGGATCCCAGCGAGCCGTCCACAAATCCTTTCACTCCTCCTGTCTTCAGCCATTTGTCCCCTTTGCCCTGTGTAATGGTTTTCCCTTTTAAAAAGGAAAGGTTCTCAATCGGCACCATACAATAAACCCGTGTGATCATCCGGTGTTTTTCCCTGGCTCTTTCAAGGGCGTCCAGGTATCCCGACATATGGTGGACCGACGTGACCCCCTTGGATGCCACAAAGTTCATGGCAGCTGTTAGCGCCTGATCCGCCTGCTCGTCGGTAGGGGGCGGGATTTTCACCGTAATCAGCGACATGGCGTTGTCTTTAAATATGCCGGTCGGTTTACCGGCTGCATCTCTGACGATGGTTCCTCCCGACACATCCCGGACGTCCTCACCAATCCCCGCCAGTTTCATGGCCAGGGAGTTGGCCAGGGCCATATGACCATCCAGACGGTTGATGAAAACCGGGTGATCGGGTGTTACCCGGTCGATCCATCCTCTTTCCGGCAGGTCACCCCCCCAGTTGGTATGGTCCCAGTCACCCCCCAAAATCCAGGTTCCCGGTTTTATCGTCCCGGCATAGTCAGCAATCTTCCGGATGAATTCTTCCCGGGAAGTGACATCCCTCAGCTGCACAGAAGAGAGGTTGAACCCGCCTTCGAAAAAGTGCACATGGCTGTCAATAAAACCCGGCACAACAAAGTGCCCTTCCAGGTTCACCTCCCGGGTTGTGTCCCCCTTCATCCGGAGAATCTCTTCATTGCTTCCGACAGCCATAAGGGTATCCTCTCCAATGGCCATCGCCTCCGCAAAGGGCTGATCCGGATTTCCGGTCCATATACGGGCATGGGTCACTACCAAACCGGCAGTTTGGATTCCGCTCCGGCAGGAAAAGAGCATCAGTGTTATCATAACTCCAGTTATTAACAGGCCCTTTCTTATCTGCTTCATTTCCGTTCCGTATTAAAGGCATATAGCTTTTCGCTGGCCTTCATGAAATGGTTGGGACTGATCCCGGCTGCAATAAACCCCTTCAATGTGGCTTTACCGGTGTCAGAGACCACCACCTTTCCTTCAAATTTCCAATAATAAGGATTGTGGTTCATCTTAAAACATTTGGGATCATCCTTCACCCGCGGAAAATCGCAACAGTCTTGGCAACCCTTCGGATAAGAAAATCCTTTCACGGGACCGGTCACTTTCACTTCTCCCGTGGGATCGATTTTCCCCTTCAACTGCACTCCTTTGGCATAGAATCCATCTTTCTTATAATGTTTATGAAACTCAAAATCACAGGTAACCTCCGTTCCCTTGATTTCAAATTTCAGGGAAGAGAGGGTTATGGTGTACATGGCATCCACTTTGGGATGGGTACCCGAGAACTCCACTTTCCCCTCATAGGTTCCGTCGAAATCGGGGTAACGGGTGATTTCCAGCGTGGCGGAGGAGGCATTGTGCAACGAGTAGCTCAGTACACCCACTTCGGTCCATTTTCCGGGTTCATGAAAAATGTTCATACTGTCTTTCTTGTCATAAGTATCCAGTTCGCGGATCAATTTTCGTCCTTGGCCGGTACATTCAAAAACCAAAACCTTGCATTCCCCTTCCCGGTTCAGGTTTTTCAGAGTAAACATCTTTTCTTTGACCACATTCTGCTTAAAGATCTTCAACATTCGCAGCGACATATAGGGTATATCCATCTTGAAGCTGACCCTCGGTTCGAAATTGGTCTTTTTCATCTCATAGATTTTAATGTATTCCAAACCGGCTGATTCATTTTTCAGATAGAGACCCGCATATTTCCTTTCCAGCATCCAGAGCATATAATCATAATATTCCTGGCCTAAGCCATTTGATCCCAGGCTGTTCTTGACATAATCATCCAGTGAAGTGCGCACATAAGAAAGAAGAGACCATGCGCTGGTTACAGGCACCTTCATAATTTTGCTGAAATCGGCCTTGGTTCCAGCCCGGTAATAGAGGAGATAACTCAGAAAACCGCTGCTGATGTACCAGTTGGGGGCTTTATTGCATACGTCCCATGAATTGTGAATGACGTTCTGGATCCCGGTCTGATTGTCCATACCAAAAAGCTCAGCCTCATACGGAGCCTCACCAGGCCACACCAGCCGGTCGGCCTGGGGTGCCAGACACTCCCACCACCAGGCGTTTGATGTGGCATCCACAAGCGACCCCAGTTTTACGATAAAACCATTGTAATAATAGGAGGTGATGTTATGCAGCAATTCATGGGCACAGGTTTTCTTCAGGACAATAGCCTGATTGGGTAAATCTGCGCTTGTGGGTACGTTCTGGTTGATAAATATGCTCCCGGTGATGGAATTGGTCTCTCCTTCAATGGCAGTGGTACCTGTCCCCAGCGGACAAACATACACATGCCGGATGATCTTCACATCGTTGAAAAAGTTCGGGCTGGGATTGGGCTGCGTATAGGAAGCAATCCCCATATCCACATAAACCGACAAAGCTTTTTCCAGGTTTCTTCCAATGTCGATGATATAATAGGGAACCGCCCTCACCTTTTTCCCGAAGACCTCCTTGTCGTAGACCCAGTCGGGATCGCCGTCCACTATGTCTCCCGGATCGATCTTTTCCAACGGAACATAATTTTTATCCTTCCTGGAGGGTACCGAGTCGGCATGATAATGGATCACAAAATATTCGGTCCTGTATTCGTGGGGATAAGAACCGGAAAACGCTTGTCCGGGAATAAAAGCTGCCACAATAATCAGCAGAAAAAGGAGTCTTTTCATAAATCATCTATTAGGTTGTCCAAAAATAATAAATCCGTTTGCAAAGAAACTTTTAAGCAGATAATAAAGTCTGCTCAAATAGCTTTAATTTGCACAGACACATAAGAAATCCGGATATGAACCTGAAATCACTGTTTATTACGGCAGCCATCACAATTTCCCTGGGTGCATCAGGCCAGAATTTTGAAAAAACGGATGCCGAAGCTTTGAAACAGTCACGCTTTGCATTTGAACTGTGCAAAGAGCTTCACCAGCACCCCGAGTTGTCATTCAGGGAGTTTAAAACAGCGGAAAGAATGGCGGAAGAGCTGGAGAAAACCGGTTTTACAGTAACCCGGAATTTCGGAGGCAACAATGTAGTCGGTGTGTTTAAGAACGGTGAAGGACCGGTAGTGATGCTGC
>CAYWTT010000336.1:0-4962 GCA_964461245.1 uncultured Prolixibacteraceae bacterium
ACTCACGGATGAATATTTTGCCACTGTACAAAATCATCTGACGGATTTGAAATTTTCTGATGGGTGCTTGATAAGCAGTGAATTGGGGAAGTGTAATAAAGGTGTTCATTATGTTCTCCGTAAATTTAAAAAGATCAGAAGAGGATGGCTGAGACAATTTATCCATGATTATATTCTTCCTGAAGTGGAATCCAATAAACAGAGTTGGCTGAGCAGGTTGTTAGGAAGGAAAACCTCAGATTATACGTTTTATATTTCATCGCGGGACGAAAATGGCATCAGGGCATTGCGCGATATCAAAGATGAAGCTGTTAACCTGGTTGCCAATGCATTGGCTCAGTCCTGTGATCATATGCTTAAATTCTTTTTCAGTTTGAAAACAGAACTGGCATTTTACCTTGGAGGCTTACATCTTCATGAAAAACTGATCAGTCTGGGAGAACCGGTCTCTTTTCCCGTTCTTGTGACTGATGGCAGATGGGATCAGTCTTTCAGCGGATTGTATGATGTTTGCCTCTCTTTGACCATGGGGAAAAAAGTAACTGGAAATGATCTCATTTTCGCTGATAAACAGATGGTAATCATTACCGGTGCCAACCAGGGTGGCAAATCGACTTTTTTGCGCAGTATCGGTATATCTCAGATGATGATGCAGTGCGGAATGTTTGTAGCGGCTCAGTCATTTTCTGCTCCAAGGTGCAGTTCTCTTTTCACACATTTTAAAAGAGAGGAAGATACAACACTGAAAAGCGGCAAACTGGAGGAGGAACTGGCTAGAATGAGCGAAATAATTGACCGGATCATCCCGCATTCTTTATTGCTTTTTAATGAATCTTTTGCCGCGACAAATGAACGGGAGGGATCAGAAATCGCAAAGCAAATCGTAAGTGCATTGCTGGATAATGGTGCCAGAATTTTTTTTGTGACGCACCTTTATGAATTTGCACATGATTTCTTTAACAGAAAGTTGGATAATACCATTTTTTTGCGGGCAGAAAGACAGACAGACGGCACCAGGTCTTTTAAACTGAAAGAGGGTCAGCCGTTAGAAACCAGTTTTGGAGAAGATGTCTACAATGAAATATTTGCAGGTTAAAAATTCCGGATTATTTCTGAATCCGGAAACTGAAAAATTAAAGACTTATACCCGGGTCAAGCTGATCTTAGCGGAGCAGATCCGCATGATAAGGGAATCGCTTGCCAGTCTGGGAAGGGTGGATGGGGAGCGAAAGTGCAATGAACTTACCGTAAAACTGGCTGAAGATCGTTTTACGCTGGCTGTACTCGGACAATTCAACCGCGGAAAAAGTTCACTTATGAATGCAATAATCGGAAGAGAACTTTTACCTTCCGGGGTGTTACCTGTCACTTCTGCCATTACAATACTCAGGTATGGTTCAGAAGAGCAATTAATCGTTAATTATCAATATTCGGTTTTCCCTGAAGAATTGCCGGTCTCGTCTCTTCCTGATTTTGTTACGGAGGAAGGAAATCCGGGAAATATTAAGAAAATAAAAAGCGTCTGTGTAGAACTACCCATACCTTTCCTCCGTCGGGGAATCGAATTTGTTGACACACCTGGAATCGGATCATCCATTTTGGACAACACGAAAACAACTTATAGTTTCCTGCCGGAATGTGATGCGGTTCTTTTTGTAACCAGTGCCGATGCTCCGTTAACTCAGCCTGAACTTGAGTTTCTCACAGAGATCCGGGATTATGTAGACAGAATCTTCTTTGTGGTCAACAAAACGGATCTGATCGACGACCATGAACTGGATAAGGTGCTGATATTTATCAGGGAAACCATTCAGAAGATAACAGGTGGTACTCCTTTAAAACTTTTCCCTTTATCGGCACAATCTGGGCTTTCTGGAAGAGTTTATAATGATTCCGAACTTTATGAGAAAAGCGGGATTATTGCACTTGAAGAGGCGTTGGAAATCTTTCTGTCAGGTGAAAAAATGCCTGTTTTCTTTGCTTCTATGGCAGAAAAAGCATTAAGAATAATTGAGGAAGAGGCGATAGAAGGTACTCTTAATCCTGATTTTTCCGAAGAGGGAAGCAGATCATCTTTGGTTAATCAACCTCTGACAGTTAAAAGGGACTATCAAGCTGTGGTGCAAGAAATAAAAAATTCAAAAACAGTTCTTTCCACTTTGTACAGGGCTATCATGAAGAATGACCTGAAAAATTGGTTGAATGAAGAATCATTATTATCGGATTCAATCTCAGTAAAGTATTCAACTGAGAAGAATTTACCGGTATTGCCGGTGGAAACCGATGACATAGCTGAAGATTTGCGATCCAGAGAATGTCCTGTTTGTCGACACGTTACAAAAAAAGCCACGGAATTTCTGATCCGATGGCAATACAAACTTGGATCTGAGGAAACAACCCGGAAAGAATTTGCATCAAAAACGGGATTCTGTCCGATTCACATGTGGCAATTGCTTGCTGTATCGTCCGCACACGGGGCTTCAGTGGGGTTAGCCCAACTGGCTGAATTTGTTAGCCGTCACCTGAGCAATATGATTAATTTTCAGTCAGCGGTGAGCAAGGTGAGAGAGTTAATGCGTGATTCGCAAGATTGTCTTGTCTGTAGGCTTCTTCGTGACACAGAAAGTGAATACATTCAGAAGCTTGCCTCATTTATTGCTGATATAGAAGGACAGCTTCATTATAGTTACTCACAAGGTGTTTGCATCCCTC
Source organism: uncultured Prolixibacteraceae bacterium (assembly GCA_964461245.1). Lineage (GTDB taxonomy): Bacteria > Bacteroidota > Bacteroidia > Bacteroidales > Prolixibacteraceae > UBA1413. The sequence continues at coordinate 2,713 of CAYWTT010000336.1, forward strand.
ATCTTGGGATGTTGTTGGATTGCTTTGAATCCGCGGAAAGGCGGGAGTTCCTTCTCGCCCATGAAGCCAGGCGCTTTATTGAAGACGCCGAAGATATGCGAAGTTTTGCCCTGAAAAGTGAAGCTCTGCGGAGGGATTTGCAAAACAGGGACGAGGAGGATGCTTATGTGCGAGCTGTTAGCAGGCTTGTCAGCAGTCAGCATCTTTCTATCCCTTGGTATAAATAGAGATAAAGAGTGATTTATGAAAATTTATAATTTTATAGTTTATGTTGGAAAATATTTGGTTTGTTGCTGCCATCTGGATGGGGTTAGCCTTCATTGCCAGTTTGATATCCATTCGCATAGGAATATCCGTTGCATTAATTGAAATTTTAGTGGGTGTCCTTGCAGGGAATTTTCTTGGCATCCATGGAACTACGCAGTGGATTGATTTTCTGGCCATGTTGGGGAGTGGAGTACTGACTTTCCTGGCGGGTGCCGAGATTGATCCTGCTTCATTAAAAGCACATATTAGAACAAGTTTTGCCATTGGGATATTATCTTTCTTTATTCCATTTGTGGCGGTTTGGATGGTAGCACAGCATTTATTGGGCTGGGATATACATCAGGCCCAGATAGCCGGTATTGCCTTATCCACAACTTCTGTGGCCGTCGTGTATGCGGTAATGATTGAAAAAAAACTGAGCGATACCGCCATGGGTAAAATGATTCTGGCTGCCTGTTTTATCACCGATTTTGGCACCGTATTGGCTCTTGGCGTACTCTTTGCCGATTTTAACCTGTGGATGTTGGTTTTTATAGGGGTCCTCTGTCTTTCCCTCTGGTTTATGCCCAAGTGGACTAATTACCTGATTGGTCATTTGGGAACTGAAAGAGTAAGCCAGCCAATTGTCAAATTTCTCCTGTTTATTTTGTTCCTGTTCGGTGGCCTTGCTACTACCGCAAACAGCGAGGCTGTCTTGCCTGCATACTTGATTGGCCTTGTAGTGGCTGGTGTGTTTGTAAGGGACAAAACACTTGTCAACCGGATGCGTACCATTGCTTTCACCATATTTACCCCTTTCTACTTTATGAAAGCAGGGTTATATGTTTCTCTGAAAATGGTATGGTTTTCCGTTGGAATCATTGCAATATTCTTGGTACTGAAAATTCTGTCTAAAATCCTTGGAGTATATCCTCTTGCCAGAATGTTTAAAATGAAAAAGAAAGAAGCTTCCTACACCACTTTGCTAATGGCAACAGGGCTTACTTTTGGAACCATTTCAGCTTTGTTCGGTTTGAATAATCATATAATTGACCAGAAACAGTATACCATACTCGTCACTGTGGTTATCCTGAGCGCTGTTATCCCCACGCTAATTGCACAAAAGTTTTTTCAGCCTGAAATCAGTGACATGATCGATTGGGGTAAACATATTGTAAAAAAAAATAAATTAAAAAGGAGAGCCTAATTATGGATAAAAAAATTCTTGTTGCTTATGATGGTTCAGAAGGAGCCAAAACAGCATTACATTGTGCGATCCAACTGAGCAAGGCATTAAATGCCAGGGTTATAGCCATTTGGGTGGGTGGTTTCCTGCCCTATTACCATGAAACTGTAGGAGAAATTGATGAAGAAAACAAAGCAATTGATCAGTATTCAGCTAAACTAAAAAAAGAGTTGAATTTAATTTCTAAAGAAAATGAAATTGAGATCCAATTTGTCCACCTTCAGGGGAACCCTGCTAAGTTAATTGTGGAATATGCGGAAGAGAATCATGTTGATCTGATTGTTTTGGGATGCAAGGGACATTCAGGATTATGGGGCAACGATCTCGGACACGTTACTGACAAAGTGAGTGAGAATGCCAAATGTAATGTATTAATTGCCAGAAAATAATTGTGGATTTAATGGACTTTTCTGGAAATCACAAAAGAACCATATCTTCAGCTTTGAAGGTAGTAGAAAAACTGATTCTTGAAATAGAATCAGGGTTAACTACTGAGGAGCAAGGAACCATGTCTGTGCTTGTCAACGATGTGGATGAACAAAGCAAAATTCTCTCCCAGCAATTAGTCAATGAAATAAAGTCATACATCAGCTACCTGCATTCAAAATACAACCTGAGCACTGAAAAATTATCCCTTAACTGGATAATTCAGATCAATAAAACAAAAATGTGGGAAATACTGAGTGACACCACTTCACTGCGCATGAAGAACTATGGAGATTTTCCTCCAGCACTGGGCCGGGAATTTGACAACGATA
>CAYWTT010000337.1:0-4962 GCA_964461245.1 uncultured Prolixibacteraceae bacterium
TGGTGCTTCCCGAGGAGATCAGCATATCTCCTTTCCCGATCAGCTGGTTGGCGCCCGGTGTGTCAAGAATGGTACGGGAATCGATCATGGAGACCACCTTGAAGGCGATACGGGTGGGGAAGTTGGCTTTGATAACCCCTGTAATGATATTGGTAGAAGGTCGCTGGGTTGCAATGATCATATGTATTCCCACGGCCCTCGCCTTCTGCGCAATACGGGCGATGGGCAGTTCAATCTCCTTTCCGGCTGTCATGATCAGGTCGGCAAACTCATCAATGATCACCACGATGTAGGGCAGAAAACGGTGTCCCTTTTCCGGATTGAGCCGTCGCTGAATAAACTTGTCGTTGTACTCCTTAATGCTCCTGACATGGACTTTCTTCAGCAGATCATACCGCATATCCATCTCCTGGTTGAGCGAGTTGAGCGTATATTTTACATTCTGCACATCGCTGATTATGCCGTCCTCTTCACTGGGAAGTTTCGCCAGATAATGCTTTTCCAGCACACTATAGAGGTTCAGCTCTACCTTTTTGGGATCGATAAAGACGAATTTCAGTTCTGCAGGATGCTTTTTATATAAAAGGGAAGTAATAATCACGTTCAAACCCACCGATTTACCCTGTCCTGTAGCACCGGCGATCAGGATGTGGGGCATCTTGGCCAGGTCGAAAATATAGGTTTCGTTGGAAATCGTTTTTCCCAATGCCACCGGCAGTTCAGCCGTCGACTCGATGAATTTTCTGGAACCCAGGATCGACTTCATGGAAACCAGTTCAGGATTCTGATTGGGAACTTCAATTCCGATGGTTCCTCTTCCCGGTATCGGAGCGATGATCCTGATCCCCAGTGCCGCGAGGCTCATGGCCAGGTCATCCTCCAGGTTTTTGATCTTGACGATCCGGATTCCCGGTGCCGGCACAATCTCATACAAAGTGATCGTTGGACCGATGGTAGCCCTGATCTTGGTAATTTCAATCTTATACTGCCTGAGCGTCTCCACAATTTTATTCTTGTTGGAAACCAGCTCTTCGTTGCTTACTTCGGCATTCCCGGTTTTATGGTCATCCAGCAGGTCAAGAGAGGGAAACTTATAACCCGATAACTCAAGTGCAGGATCATAGGGAGCCATATTGGATTCAGGAAGGATATCCTCGTCCTCCTGATTCTCCTTCACAGGGAGATTTCCGGCAAGATCAGGGAAAACATCTTCCTTTACTGGAACAGGGGTTTCTTTAAAAAAAGACTTGTCAATTTCAAAAGGTAACTCCTCCGGCTGCATGGGAGTCTGGCTGTCAGGATCAAAGATGGCCGTAACCGCATCATCCTCCTCTATCACTTTGGAAATGGGATTATCCGCATAGGTATCCGCAACGGGCCTGGAACGGATAACCTCAGGATCACTGCCCGCTCCCTTCGGGAGCACTCTCTCTTTTGGTCTCAGTTTATATTGCAACCAGGGTAAAAATCCTTTGAAAGAAACCGATACAACCAGGAACCCTAAGGCAAACATGAGGAGTGCAGTGCCTGTTTTTCCTATCAGGGAACTGATCCAATCGCTGGCAATAAAACCGCACTTGCCGCCGGGATAAATAAAAGACCCCCCTTTGGTTTTTTCAAAAATCAGACCCAACGTGACTGACATCCATAAAATAGAAAATATGGAAAGTGCCACGTTCCTTTCATAGTTTTTTATCTTCCTGCCAATCAGCCGGAGACCCAGAATCGAAAACAGGTATATGAGAATGAAAGAAGATATCCCGAACCACCGGTTAATAATCACATCAGCCAGCCAAGCCCCGGTCTTTCCAGCCTTGTTCTCTACCTTTATTTCCGGATCCAAAACCAGATCATGCCATTTTATCTCCAGTTTACTCTGATCGGCATCACCCGAAAAAATGAATGAAACAAAGGCAATGGTCAGATAGATCAAAAACACAAATAACAGTATAGCCAAGGTAAGTAAAAACCGCTGATCAGTCAGGAAAGAGAAGGGACTTCTTTTCCTTCGGATATTTTTGTTGTTTTTCTGAGGCTTACGATTATTTGATGCCATGCGGTTTCAGAACATTATCGGTAATTGCCAGCAAAAGTAAGTTTTTTTTCCATCCCCATTAACGTAAATAAACAATATACTTTTTCTCCTGAACCGTTTTGCCTTTAAATGGTGCATTTGTTTTATCTGCTTCATGCCGGAAAAACCAGCCGGATTTTTTATCGAAATCCGTGTTACATTTTGTATATTGAGGTCCAAAATCTATCGGAAAGATGAACTTGTTACTGGAAAATATCAGGGAGCTTGTACAGGTTGAGAAAAAACCGGTCCAGCGGATTTCCGGGAAGGAAATGGGTGAGATTCAGACCATTTCCAACGCTTTTTTACTGATTCATAATGAAAACATTGCTGATTTCGGTACCATGGAAGAGATGGAACGGATTCAGATCAATGATGATGTGCTGATGGAAATCGATTGTTCCGGACGATTGGTTTTCCCTTCCTGGTGTGATTCACATACTCATATCGTATATGCCGGATCCAGGGAAAAGGAGTTCACAGGAAAGATAAAGGGACTCTCATACAAAGAAATTGCAGAGATGGGGGGAGGGATTCTCAATTCAGCACAAGTTCTTCACCGGACTTCCGAAGATGAATTATTCGATAAGGCCCTGATGCGGCTGCGGGAGGTTATGCATCTGGGGACCGGCGCCCTGGAAATAAAAAGCGGTTATGGACTGAATCCGGATGATGAGATTAAGATGCTGAAGGTCATCCAACGGATCAAATTGTCAGTTCCACTTTGCATAAGGGCTACTTTTCTGGGCGCGCATGCCTTTCCCGACAGATACAAAAATAACCGGCAGGGATATGTAAACGAGATTATAAATGAAATGATACCCCGTGTGGCCGGAGAAGATCTGGCTGACTTCATTGATGTTTTTTGCGAGAAAGGATGGTTTTCACCCGAAGATACCGACCGTATCCTGATGGCGGGCATGAAATACGGAATGCGGCCCAAGATCCATGCCAACGAAATGGGGTTTTCAGGCGGGGTGCAGGTAGGAGTGAAATACAATGCCCTGAGTGTGGACCATTTGGAGTACATGGGAGAGGAAGAGATTGCCCTGTTGTTGAAAAGTGAAACCATGCCCACCCTGTTGCCGGGTGCATCTTTCTTCCTGGGAATGCCCTATGCCCCTGCCCGAAGGCTTATCGATGCAGGTCTCCCGGTTGCGTTGGCCTCCGATTTTAATCCCGGCTCCTCACCTTCCGGGAACATGAACCTGGTGGGGTCCCTGGCCTGTATCCAGCAAAAGATGCTTCCCACGGAAGTTATCAACGCGGCCACGATCAACGGTGCTTATGCCATGGGCGTAAGTGACCGGCTCGGCAGTATTGCACGCGGCAAAATAGCCAACCTTTTCATTACTTCAGAAATCCCAGGGATCGACTATTTCTTTTACAGTTACGGCTCCAACCTGGTGGAAACAGTCATTCTCAATGGCGAAATACAGGATATGTAGTTAAGCCGGAAGATGGCACCAAGGTCTGCGAATTTGATTGTTCGTAATGATCACCTTGTTTGATGGTTTAATGGTTTGAAGGTTTGTAATATTCTTAACATTGACCATAAAACCTCTGAACCTTGAACCCTTAAATTCCTGAACCATGACAACCATCACCACATTATTCGACTCTCATTCCTATCTTTGTCATAATTACCATTCAGAATAACTAAAAGATTCGTTATGTCCCAGTTAATGGAGTGTGTCCCCAATTTTTCAGAAGGTAGGAATTCCGCCGTGATTGAGCAGATCGCCGAAGTGATCCGGCAGTCAAAGGGTGTGAAATTACTGAATGTGGATCCGGGGAAAGCCACCAACCGTACAGTATACACCTTTGTGGGTGAACCTGCCGATGTGGTGGAAGCGGCATTCCGCTCCATCCGGAAAGCAGGAGAGCTGATCGACATGCGACATCACCACGGGGAGCATCCCCGGTTCGGTGCTGCCGATGTATGCCCGCTTGTTCCGGTGGCCGGCATCACCATGGAAGAGGCCGCAGAATGGGCCAGGCAGCTTGCCGAGCGGGTTGGAAAAGAACTGGGGATACCGGTATACTGTTATGAGTTTGCTGCCAGTTGTCCTGAAAGGGTCAGCCTGGCTGACTGTCGCTCGGGAGAATATGAAGGATTAAGGCAGAAAATCGCCACTCCCGGCTGGGCACCCGATTTCGGTCCCGGGGAATGGAATGAAAGAGTAGCAACCACAGGCGCCACTGCCATCGGAGCCCGAAACTTCCTGGTTGCGTACAATGTGAATCTGAACACCACATCGGTGAGAAGGGCTAATTCCATTGCATTCGATGTGAGGGAAGCCGGCCGTGTCCTGCGCGAGGGGGATCCGCTGACAGGCAAGATCATTACCGATAAAGCCGGAGAACCGGTCCGGATCCCGGGAAGCCTTAAAAAAGTAAGGGCTATAGGCTGGTTTATTGAGGAGTACGGCATTGCCCAGATCTCCATGAACCTGACCGACATTACGGTTACACCTGTTCATGTGGCATTTGATGAAGTATGTGAAAAGGCCCGGCTTCGGGGTATCCGCGTAACCGGTTCCGAGCTGATCGGACTGATCCCAATGAATGCCATGCTGGAGGCTGGCCGTTATTTCCTCCGTAAACAACAGCGTTCAACGGGAGTATCGGATGCCTCCCTGATCAAAATCGCAGTCAGGTCTATGGGATTGGATGAACTGGCTCCTTTCGATCCGAAACAAAGGATCATTGAATACATGCTGGAGGAGGAGGGAGGGAAAAAGCTGACCAACCTCTCCGTAAAAGGATTTGCTGAAGAGACCGCATCTGAATCTCCTGCGCCGGGCGGAGGATCTGTTGCTGCGCTGGCAGGAGCGCTGGGAGCCTCCCTGGGGACTATGGTGGCCAACCTTTCTTCTCACAAGCGG
>CAYWTT010000338.1:0-4929 GCA_964461245.1 uncultured Prolixibacteraceae bacterium
TGTGGTAAACTGTCCTGTTCATGCCATTAAGCAAAAGCAGGGCAAGCCATTTTGGACGCTGAAATGTGAAAGCTGTATGAAATGCATGAATAATTGCCCCAAAAAGGCAATTGAAACGGCTCATGCCCTTATGGTAGCGGTTGCCTGGTAAATTCTGCTGTCATGACCTGGTTAACGGGAAACATCGGGCTGTCATTCATGCATAATGGATTTGTGCGGTTTATTCTGAGTTCCCTGATTTTTTTGATGTTCCTGGTGATTTTATACAGAGTACAGCATAAATTGCTGCAAAACAAATTAATTGGCCAATTCATCTCTCTTATTTCTGTGACCCATTACCGATTCTGGGGACGGTACAAATCGATATCCGACAACAAATGGAAAGATTAGGGTCTGAATGGTATGATCGTTTTTGCCAATAAAAAAGGATGGCAAAGACCATCCTTTCTTAACCTAACCAAACCTTTCTATGAAAAAATTACACTCTTGTTTTATTCGAAACAAAGATACGTCACCTTTTAGTTAACCGCTGATAATCAAAGTTAAAGAATGTTAAGGCTTTTTGATTTTGTTTGGTTCTTTGCTGCCCTATGTCTGGTGTGGGTGAAGCCGGTTCTCGGGGCAGATTTGCCGCGCATCCGAATTCATGTGAAGTTAGTCCCTGAAATAAAAAAAATATTTTTACTTTAGCGGCTTTGTTTCTATTTGTTTCTATTGGAAGGTTAAAACTATAAAATCATCATTTATGACAAAGTATGTGTACACATTTGGCGCCGGAAAAGCTGAAGGGAAAGCCAATATGAAAGAGTTACTGGGTGGCAAGGGAGCCAACCTGGCTGAAATGAATCTGATCGGAGTACCCGTGCCTCCCGGTTTTACCATTACCACTGAAGTCTGTACCATTTATAATGAAAAAGGACAACAGGTCGCTTTTGATCTAATCAAAAGCGAAGTAGAAAAAGCAGTTGCCCAGATCGAAGCACTCACAGGGACTGTTTGGGGTGACAAGAACAATCCCTGTCTGGTTTCTGTTCGTTCGGGCGCCCGGGCTTCCATGCCGGGGATGATGGATACCGTACTTAATCTGGGGTTAAACGATGATGCTGTGTTGGGAATTGCAAAAAAGTCAGGTAATGAGCGTTTTGCATGGGATTCCTATCGCCGGTTTGTTCAGATGTATGGGGATGTGGTTCTCGATATGAAACCCCACAGCAAGGAAGCGATCGATCCTTTTGAGGAAATTATCGAGGGACTTAAAGCAGAAATAGGCATTCACCTGGATACTGAATTCAACACCGTTGACTTGAAGGAGTTAGTGAAAAGATTTAAATCAGCGGTTTTCAGTGTAACCGGAAAAACTTTCCCGACCGATCCATGGGAACAGTTGTGGGGAGCCGTAGCTGCTGTATTCAACAGCTGGAACAATGACCGTGCTATCTTATATCGCCGGCTGAATCAGATTCCCGATGAATGGGGCACCGCGGTAAATGTGCAGGCCATGGTATTCGGGAATATGGGACAGACCTCCGGAACCGGAGTTGCTTTCACCCGTGATGCTGCTACCGGCGAAAACGTATTCAATGGCGAATACCTGATCAATGCACAGGGTGAAGATGTGGTGGCCGGTATTCGCACTCCGCAGCAGATCACACTGTCCGGTTCTAAAAGGTGGGCCGTCCTGGCTGGTGTTTCGGAAGAGATCAGGGCTTCACACTATCCTTCCCTGGAAGAAACCATGCCTGAAATTTATAAACAGCTCTTCGATACTCAAAGGAAACTGGAGAACCACAACCGGGACATGCAGGACATGGAATTCACCATCCAGGAAGGCAAGCTCTGGCTATTACAGACCCGCAACGGTAAACGTACGGGGGCTGCCATGGTCAAAATTGCCGTTGATATGATGAATGAAGGTCTGATTGACGACAAAACAGCTCTGTTACGCATTGAGCCCAACAAACTGGATGAGTTGCTGCATCCCGTATTCGATAAAAATGAACTGAAAAGAACCAAGGCTGTAGCCAAAGGATTGCCGGCTTCACCAGGCGCCGCCACCGGACAGATCGTTTTCTTTGCCGATGAAGCTCCCAAATTCCCCGCTTCCATTTTGGTGCGTCAGGAGACTTCTCCTGAAGATCTTGAAGGGATGCATATTGCCAAAGGTATCCTTACCGCACGTGGAGGAATGACCTCTCACGCTGCTGTTGTGGCACGCGGGATGGGTAAATGCTGCGTTTCAGGAGCCGGTTCGATCAAGATCAATTATAAAAACCGGACCATGACCGTCGATAAGAAAGTCTTTAATGAAGGAGACTGGATTTCGCTCAACGGAACCACTGGTGAGGTTTATGAAGGGAAAGTAAAGACACAGGAAGCCGATCTGAGCGGTGATTTTGGCGCTGTGATGAAACTGGCCGATAAATTCACCCGGATGAAAGTACGCACCAATGCCGACACCCCCCATGATGCCCAGGTAGCCCGTAATTTTGGCGCTCAGGGTATTGGTCTGACTCGCACGGAACATATGTTCTTTGAAGGAGAGCGCATCAAAGCCATGAGGGAAATGATCCTTGCCAGCGACAAACCCTCCCGCGAAAAAGCACTGGAGAAACTCTTGCCCTATCAGAGAGCCGATTTTGAAGGGATTCTTGAGGCCATGGAAGGCTATGGTGTGACCATCCGTCTTCTTGATCCGCCATTGCATGAATTCGTACCCCATGAAGATGCCAACCAGCTGGAAATGGCCAATGAAATGGGTATTTCTGTCGAAGAGGTGAAACATAAGGTCGACTCGCTCCATGAATTTAATCCCATGCTCGGACATCGTGGCTGCCGTTTGGGGATTACCTATCCTGAAATAACGGAAATGCAGGCCAGAGCCATCATTGAAGCTGCTGTTAACCTGAAACTGAAAGGGGTGGATGCACGTCCGGAAATCATGGTTCCCCTGATCGGAACGGTGAAAGAACTTGATTTGCAGGTGAAGATCATCCGGGAAACAGCTGAGAAGGTCTTTGCTGAAAAGGGTACCCGTATCGATTTTATGACCGGTACCATGATCGAAGTTCCCCGCGCTGCACTCACCGCTGACAAGGTGGCTGAGGTGGCCGAATTTTTCTCCTTTGGAACCAATGACCTGACCCAGATGACTTTCGGATATTCACGCGATGACGCCGGGAAATTCCTGCCGGTATACCTTGACAATGGCATCCTGAAAAACGATCCTTTCCAAATCCTGGACCAGGAGGGTGTGGGTCAGCTCGTAAAAATGGGGGTGGAAAAAGGCAGATCTGTCCGTCCGAAGCTGAAGGTGGGAATTTGCGGTGAACACGGTGGTGAACCTTCATCGGTTGAATTCTGTGATTCAGTGGGTATGGATTACGTAAGCTGCTCTCCTTACAGGGTGCCAATTGCCCGTGTAGCGGCGGCACAGGCTGCTCTTAAAGCTGCCAAAGCATAATCAGATTATTTAATATTTCTTTGGGAGCTCTCCGGAAGGGGAGCTCTCTTTTTATATAACCTATAGGCTCTTAGATGGGTTTATCGGGATTTTGAGATTTTTGTCGGAACTACTTATATGGATTTTTTCCTGAACAGATTCAGGAAGAGTTTCCAGAGTTCGCTGAAAGTATTGTATTCCTCTTTGTAACTTATTCCAAGTCCCTGAGTATAGGGAGCCGTTTCGTAAATCAGGTTGTTGTTCGATTTGTTGTATGCCTTGAGCTGAATTTTGCCGTTTCGGGTCAGCTTCACATCAATTTCAAAGTCACCTACCAGTTCACTGTTGGAACTCCCGGTAGGATTGGCGTTGTTGGCAATATTCCCGTTTATGCTCACCCTGTCGTTGAACATCTGAGTGCTCAGGGCCAATTCAATCTCATCATTGGTTAACTGGTTCCCGGGACGAAATTTAAGGCCCACATCCACATCCTGGTTGATTTGTGAAAGCCAGTTGCTAAGCTGGTTCGAAAAGAGATCACTGGCTGTATTGCCCAGCAGGCTGGTGGTAGCAGATTCATAACTGCCACGAACGTAATCGGGCGTGTAGAACTTTCCCAGTACCAGCAACGACAACATTTGTCGGTTCATATCCTCCTGGGTTGAAAAAAACTGTTGCAACTCATCTCTCAATCTTTCCTCAATAGCCGGGAAAACTATACTCAGGTTAATATCAGGATGCAACAGATCGCCGGTAAGATTGATGTTGCATTCTACATTTATTCTCTGTTTACTGTTGAAATTCTCGATCGATCCGACCAGGAGCTCATACAGGGAAGCTTTCAGTTTATACACTGCATTCAGGTCCAGAACTGCCTTGTACGGATCACCTGACCAGGTAATGGAGCCTCCCTGTTCGACTGTGAATCTCTTTTTGATCACATCCTGAAGAGTAAAGAGATATTCACCCTGTTCCACCACATAATTACCCGAAAGGGTGATATTTTCTGCCTTATCCATGCCGAAACGGAGCGTTCCTTCACCTTGTGCCTTAATTACATCGCTGATCTGTGTATCATAAATCATTTGCACCTTGGCTTCTGGGGTGGCATGGATCAACAGGTCAACGTCAACTCCCATGTTAGCCGGTTTGACAAGAGGGGGCAATTTGACTACGGTTTCTTTTCCCGTCTGCACAAACCTGACGAAATCGTAGCGGGTGACCTCCAGATCCTCGTCGAGTACGATGGTCACTGAAGTTTCGGGCAGGGAAGTTACTTCCCCCGACAATCTCACATCGGCTCCATGTCCTGTGATGGCCAGCTTGCCCCTGGTTAGTGCTTTCCCGTAAAACTGTTCATTATCCCTGAACGTCGTGTTCAACGCCAGTATTTTATTGGAGGTAAGCAACAGGTCGTAATCCATATTATGGAAAGAATCATGGCGGATCGATCCGTTGAATACACCTTTGTTTCCGGTGATATCGGCAAT
>CAYWTT010000339.1:0-4927 GCA_964461245.1 uncultured Prolixibacteraceae bacterium
ACCCCTGGGTCCCAACACTTGGGACAAGGTCGGCAAGGGCAATATATGGATTTGAGAGAGAGCGGTTTCCGTTCTGCCCCCATGAGAAGCGTAATTTCCCCATACTCATGGCTTCCCATTGAAAGAATTTTTCGTTGGTGAAGGTCCAGGCCAGGGCGGTAGAATAGAATGTTGCTCTCGGGTTGGATGTTCCGAAGGCCGAATAACCATCACGACGTAAAGAGGTGGTAATCATAAAACGATCGTCGAACGAGTAGAACAGACGAGCCAGTTTTCCGTCGGCAGTTTCATGGGTATCGTTAGAGTCGAAACCACTTTTGTCTTTGTTGGCATTTGCAGTTTCATGGAATCCCAGTGCGTCGGTCGGCAGAATATCGCGGGCTTCAATTCTGTCCATCCAGTACCTCCGTTCTTCTGCTTCCTGCACCAGGGTAACGTTGAAACGGTGTTTGTCAGCAAAAGTGTATTCCCAGTGAATGGTGTTGTTGAGCGACCAGTCGAACCGTTTGGCCTGTTCACGGTTAACCAGGCCATTGGTGCCCGCCCAGTCCGGATGTTCCGACGACTCGAAATAGCGGTCGTAAAACCACTGGTATCTTGGAGCGGCATTGAACGAATAAGTAATGTTGAACGGCAGAACTATTTTGGCTGTAAAAATGGAGTTCAATACGGTGTAGCCCTTTTCCAGCTCTTTGTATTGACTGTCAAAGTCCCAGTTCAACCCCTGTGCATAACCGCCATCGCGCATGGGATGGGCTATCAAAGCGCCATTTTCATCTTTATACAAGGAGTAGGGGCTATTCTCCCGGATTTGTCTGCCCCAGTCCACAGCCAGATCACCGTCGCTGCGATCCTGGAAGTTTACATTGGCGCCCACAGTCAGCCAGTCGGTAACTTTTCCTTCCAGTTTCAGGTTTGAACGTACCGTCCGGTAATCATCTTTTTTCACCACACCTTCATTGGACAGGTAACCGATCGACATGTAATAGTTCATTTTGTCGCTTGCCCCTGAAACATTCAAATTGTAGTCTTGATTAAGTCCGGTACGGAAACTTTGGTCGTACCAGTCAAAGGTTTTGCCGGCGAGGTAATTCTGAAGAGATTTATCTCTAAGTCCCAGCCTGCTTACCCGAATTTCAGCATCCGACATCCCGGCGCTGTTGTTGGTGTATGCCCGCCATTGTTCAACAGTAATTCCATATTTAGCCAGGTTTTCTGCTGTTGGTTCTGCAAAGTAACCGGGTTTGTTCTTGTTGGTAGTTTGATAGGCTTCATATACACCGGTTGCCGGATTAATTCCCTGGGTCGGCGTGGTGTTCCAGTCTTCGTACAATTTTATATAACCTTCCGGGCCATAAACTTCACGGTTTGCTCCCATCGTTGCAAAGCCCACATTGGAGCTGAAGTTAATGGTTGGTTTACCCAGCTTTCCTTTTTTGGTTGTAATAATTATTACCCCATTGGCTGATTTGGCGCCATAAACGGCAGCGGCCGAAGCATCTTTCAAAACATCAATCTGTTCAATGTCATCCGGATTTACCTCAGACAACTCGCCATAAAACATCATGCCGTCGAGGATAATAAGCGGGTCATTGTGGCCGCCGTCTGTATAAACAGAACGTTGTCCGCGGATTTGCATTGAACCACCTCCTTTGGCAGAAGCGTTAAACCCAACACTGAGGCCTGGAATCCCGCGCAGAATGTCCTGGACTGTCTTTGGATTTTCATTGGCAATCTTATCCGGCCGTACCTGTAAGATAGACCCGGTAAGGTCGCTTTTTTTCATCGTGCCATACCCAATGGCAACCACCTCTTCAATACCAACGGATGCGTCTTCCAGGGTAACATTAAAAGTGGTTTGGCTTCCAACGGCAATTTCCTGAGTCTTCATGCCGATAAAGGAAAAAACCAGGACATCGGTGGAAGAAACATTCTTCAGAATAAAATTTCCGTCCGGATCACTAATGGTTCCGTTGGTCGTTCCTTTCACTACTACCGTGGTTCCGGGCAGCGGTTCTCCGGCAGTGTTACTAATGCGCCCTTTAATTACCCCATTTTGAAGCGACAAGCCAGCATCAGCCCTGGCCGTCGTTCCCAGCAAAATGATTAACATCATTGTAACCGTCCAGGCTTTTTGAATAAAGCCCTTTGAGAAACAACTGATCTTGATTAGTTTTTTCATAAATTAATGCTTAATTAACAATTAAAATTGAACTATAACTATTTAGTCCCAGTATTACTGGTATTTATAAACCCTTACATAGTCAACCTCAAACCTGAGCGGGAAATCTGAGCCGTCGGGATCACCTCCGTTTGATCCGATGGCCAGATTCAGCAGGAGGTAAAAAGTGTTGTCGCCGGTAAAAGGATTTTTATGATCCGGATTACGGACTTCCGACAAGTCAATCTTATTCATAAGCTTTCCATCGAGGAAAATGCTGATTGCCTGCTCATCCCAGTTCATCGACCAGGTATGAAACTTCTTTGACCAGTCGGGATCATTCTCCATAAAATCGGTCAGTTTTTTGACAGAGGTGTTCCAGGAAGCGACATGCCGCTGACCGGATCCCCAGGCTGCATTTGCCAAAAGACAGGGCACATCATCGATTCGATATAACTCCATTATATCGATTTCACCGCAATCGGGCCAGCTTTTGTCTTTCCCCAGCAACCAGATGGCAGGCCAGGAACCTTTGGCTATGTCGATTCGGCCGCGGATTTCATAATAACCATAAACCGGCCACTCGTGCAGGTTTTTGGTGATCAGACAGGCTGAACTGTATTGAGCGTACTGGCGGCTCATTCGCCAATCCTGGCTCAATGGATTGTAATTGGGATTTTCGATCCTTTCGCGTTTGGCTTCGATAATTAACAGGCCATTTTTACAACGGGCATTCTGTGGCTGGTACCATTGTAATTCCTGGTTCCGGACAAATCCGTATTCAAAGTTCCAGTTTTGGGGATTGGGGGCACCATCGGTTTCAAACTCATCGCTCCAGATGAGCTGCAGGTTCTCTTTTCCGGCCTCAGGCGGGCGATGTTGTGCACATATATTCTGATTTACAAAAAGGAAGCAAATTATTG
Source organism: uncultured Prolixibacteraceae bacterium (assembly GCA_964461245.1). Lineage (GTDB taxonomy): Bacteria > Bacteroidota > Bacteroidia > Bacteroidales > Prolixibacteraceae > UBA1413. Next base: position 3,085 of record CAYWTT010000339.1, read on the forward strand.
CCGTACGGATAAAAGCAGAAAACGATTTATTCACCAACAACACAATCATTTATTTCACAAAGGTTTAGCTTTAAATACTTCATCATGATATCTGACAAAACTAAAGACAAAAAAAAAACCGGACTGGAACAAAATCTATTTATACTGCCAGTTAATCAAAAACAATTGCACTTATTCTGCAAAAAATAGCACAAAATCTACCCGGCCCCCACCAGGGGCTCTAAAGGCGACGTTTCACTCCTCTGCGGGAGTTAACCATTTAGCTATCGTATGATAAATTGCTATTTTTACCCTTGAATTGCGAGTGAGATCATCCGTACATGTTGCGTTTTACCTATATCTTTTTGCTTTTAAGTTTTGTAAATGGCGGCTTGTTTGCGCAAAACAAGCTTCATTTTTCTCATTTGGGAACTGAATACGGATTCACCATTGACAAAGCAAACACCATCGTTCAGGACAAAAAAGGATTTATCTGGATTGGAACCTGGAACGGGCTAAACCGTTTTGACGGATACAAATGTGTAACCTTCCAGCCCGAATTTCATGATTCAACCTCTATTTCGAATCGCGAAATAACCGAATTGATGGTCGATTCAAAAGGAAATCTGTGGATCGGGACTTCCAACGGGCTGAATTACATGAATCTCGAAACAGATGAGATAACGCGCTATGAGTTTCACGACCGCATCTTGTCGCTGGCCGAAGATCGGGACGGGAATATCTGGATTGGAACATGGACCGGCGGCCTTTCCAAACTGGATGTCAGCTCACAAAAAATATCGACCTATCTGGCCAACGAAATTATCAGTGACATCCTGGAAGATTCACGAAATAACCTGTGGATAGCCACCTACAACGGGTTACTCCGGTTTTTCCCTGAAACCGGTGAATTTACCCGCTACCTGCCTCATCCCGGCAAAAACTCACTTTCGCACTCAACAGTCCTTCAGCTTGCCGAATCAAAAGATGGCTATTTGTGGATTGGCACCTGGGGAGGTGGGTTAAACAAAGCTGAAATCAGTCCGGACGGCACCTTGCGCCACTTTTCGGTTTACAGCGCCGGCAACAGCCCCAGCAACCTCAGCGACAATGTAATCCACCGGCTCTTTTATGATCAGTATAACAATTTATGGATAGGCACCTGGAACAAGGGACTGAACCTGCTGGAATACGACCAGCAACAACTACCTCCCGATCAGGCAAAATTTATGGTTTACCAGGAGGCCCCCGATAACCCGGGGAGCTTGTCGGGAAATGGAATTGGTGCATTGTATGTCGACAGGGCCGGACTGCTTTGGGTAGGCGCAGCTAAAATAGACCGGGCTTCCATTGTAAACAAAGGCCTGAAAAGATACGTTCTCCCCTCCGAAAAAGACAACTTGTTCAACAAGGTTCATGTCAAAAATTTTGCAACCTATAAAAACCAGCTGTGGATTGGAACCGATTACAACATTCTGCAATATGAAAAAGCAGGAGATATCTACATCCTGAAGGAGCAATACGAAGAACAGCAATATCAATACAAAAACAGAACCTACACCGCCTATTCCATTTTAGATATGTTTGCCGATAGTTCGGGGTTGTGGATGGGAACCGAAGATGCCGGAATTATTCACTATCCTTTCACCCGCGATTTGAAACTTGACAAACGGAGCAGAACTTTTCTGAACAGCGCAACCCAGCCCGCACTTCCCGGGAACAAAATCAGCGAACTTTGTCCGTCAAAAATTTATCCCGGCGTTATTTGGGCAGGCTCCATGGAAAATGGCTTTGCAAAGCTTCAGAAAATGCCCGACGGAAAAATTGTGGCAGAACGATTCGACGCCAGCATCAATAGTGAAGC
>CAYWTT010000340.1:0-4922 GCA_964461245.1 uncultured Prolixibacteraceae bacterium
ATTTGGGCGGGCCATTGCTTCCCCCAGAAGGTGGGATTGGTTCTGAGCGGAGGCGGAGCACGCGGTCTGGCCCATATCGGGGTTATCCGGGTTTTGGAAGAAAATCATATTCCCATCGATTATGTGACGGGTACCTCTATGGGTGCTATCATAGGGGGTCTTTATGCGGCAGGTTATACCTGTGACCAGATGGAAGAGTTGTTCCGTTCGGATGAGTTTTATTTCTGGTCAACCGGGAAAATTCAGAAGGAATACCGCTATTATTTCAAACAACCGGAAGACAATCCGTCCTGGATTGAACTGCGGATGGAAAAGAAGGATGGCAAGCTGAGAATTTTGCCTCCGACCAATGTGATTCCCCAATGGCAGATGGATTTTGCTTTTATGGAGCTGATGGCAGCCACCAATGCCATATCAGGCAGTAATTTCGACAGCCTGTTTGTGCCTTTCCGTTGTGTGGCTACTGAAGTTTTCAGAAACAGGGAGGTGGTCCTTTCCAGCGGTGATCTGGGAGAGGCTATCCGGGCTTCCATGACGGTTCCTTTCTATTTTAAACCGATTGAAATTGACGGGGAACTGATGTTCGACGGGGGTATTGTAAACAACTTCCCGCACGACGTGATGAAAGCCACCTTCAAACCCGATATCATCATCGGTCATAAGGTAGCCAATTATGCCCAGTCGGCCGATGCAGATGATGTGGTCCGCCAGATCGCCAATATGGTTATGCGTCCCACCGATTATGAAATTGATCCCAAAGATGGAATCTTTCTGGAAACCGATGTGTCGCAAATCGGCATTATGGATTTTCAAAAACTCGATTTTGTGGTGGCTGAAGGAGTCAAAACGGCCCGGGCTTTGATCGACAGCATAAAGACAAGAATTCCCCGAAGGGCTGATCCTGATGAGTTGGCCCGGAAAAGGGAGGCTTTCCATTCACGTAAACCAGCTTTGCTTTTCCAAAATATCCAGGTGGAGGGTGTGGAAGATCCTTTGCAACGAAAATTTATTATAAACTCCATCAAGCACAACCGAAATGTGTTTACCCTTGAAATGTTCCGTAAAGAATATTTCAGACTCCTGGCAAACGAACAGATCAAGTCGATCAGACCGCTGGCGATTTTCAACAAGGAAACCGGATATTTTGATGTACACTTGAAAATCGAACCGGAAAAAAGAGGAAAGATCAGTGTCGGAGGAAATATATCCACCAAACCTATCAACCAGGGATATGTGGACGGCGAATACAAATTATTCAAGGACCGAACCTACACCCTGAGCTCAAACCTCTATTTCGGCCGGTTTTACAGCTCTTTTAAAACGGGAGCAAGAATTGACTTTCCCACCATTCGGCCCATATATTTTGCCAGCTATCTGACCTACAACAGGTGGGATTATTTTTCGACCAGCAACGAGCTGTTTTTCGAGGATGTCAGACCTCCTTATATCATTCAGAATGAAACGAATATCCGAAATGAATTTGGTTTTCCCGTGGGATCGCAGGATAAGATAAGCGTGGGAGCATCCTGGTCTGGTTCTTCAGACAGTTATTACCAGACTGAAAAGTACAATAAGAATGATGATCCCGACAAAACTGCCTTCAATTCTTTCATTCCCCATATAGAATTCGAAAAGAACTCACTGAATCAAAAGCAGTATGCCTCTGACGGGATATTTTCATCAGTCTCACTCCGGTATATCCACGGAAAAGAGAAATTCTCACCCGGATCTACAGCCGGCACCGGCCAAAAATCAACCCGGGACCATCATTATCTGCTCTTCAGGGCTATGACCGAAAGGTATTATCCAGTCAGCAAGAGTTATATTCTGGGCGGGCGGCTGGAAGGAGTTTTGAGTAACAAGCAGTATTTCTCCAACTACACCTCCACCTTTCTGTCAGCCCCTTCCTTTCAGCCGACACCTCACAGCAATACATTGAATATAAATCATTTTCACTCAAATAATTATCTGGCAGGAGGTCTGCAGAGTATATTGTTTCTGAAATCCACCCTGCAGTTGCGCCTGGAAGGATATGCATTCCTACCGGTACACGAGATATTGCCGGGAGATGATTTTAAGGCAATTAGAAGCGATCACTTGATAAAACATTGCTATTTGCAGGGATTGGGTGCATTGGTCTTTGACACGGGCATAGGGCCAGCCAGCATTGCCCTCAACTATTATGATAAGAGCAATACCCGTTGGTTTTTTACTCTCAACTTCGGATATATCCTGTTTAACAAGCGGGGATTCTGATCAGGACTTTTTACGGTAGCATCTGATCCAATCGGTTTCAAACGACACGGGTAATTTGGATACGTTTATTTCATTCACGACCAGGGAGGTGAGGTTAAGGTGCACAGGATCAGACAAGTGATGCACTTCGGTTTTAAATATCACCTGTCCGTTGATTTTCCAGGTCAGCTGATTGTTTGTCCATTCCACGCCGAAAATATAAAATTTCCCTTTCTTTAAATTGCTCAGGTCAACACCCTGAAATTCAGGCTTCTCTGATGTGTTCCTGAACAGCAATCCGGCCCGGCATTTGGGACCTGCTTCGATTAGTGTGACCTGGGGAGAGACATTTTCTCCGAGCAGATGGCAGGAACAGACTACTTCCTTAACCGGATTGAACCTGATTTTGGCCTCGAAAATGCCCTCTTTCTGCCAGAAACTGTTCACAGTTGAAAGGGTATCTGAAGTATAGTTGAATTCAACCGGAATAAATCCCTGCCCGGGAATCCACTGCTTCCCCTTCGACTTTTCCTTCCGGGTCTGGAGAACCAGTTTGCTTTGGCTGATTTGACAGTTTCTTCCGCCGACATAGGCCTGCCTATCCCCAGGCTGGGAAAAATTGTCCCCCAACAGTTTGTCTGCCCAAAAAGTGTTAGGGGTCCATTTTCCTTTGTCAAGCGGAAAACTTTCAAAGTCATCGGAAAAAGACACTTCCCACTCTTTCAGAAAATCGAATTCGTGAGTATCTGCATATTTGAAGTACAATTCGACTTTCGGATTCTTCTTCAATTGCAAATACTGCCGGTATCGTCCATATTCCTCGGTCTTTTCCCATTTTTTTGCGTCTTCAAGATAGGCTTTTCTCTTCAAAAATTCCGGTGAGGCTGTAAGCACCTTCAGCTCCTGGTGTCGCTTCAGCTGGAACGATTCCTTCACATCCAGATAATTCAGGTAAAGTTTTGATTTGCTAAATTTCTGATAGAACGCCACATCCTCGCTCTTCTCCAGCTCTTTATACCGCATAAATTTCTTCCATGGTTCGCTTTTCTCCAACTTCTTTTTGTCTTTCAGAAAGCTTACTTTGGATCTGAATGATTCAGCCCCGGTTATCCGGCACAACTCTTCATACCTGGCAAGTTGGTGGCTTCCTGACATTTCACGGTAATACTTCAGCTCGCTGGATTTTTCAAATCTGAAATATTCCCTGATCTCGTAGTCCGACCTGAGTTTTCTGAATTCTTTCCTGGCTGTTTTATCCTTTTCAGGTGCATTTTTCAACTCCACATACCGGCTGAGTTTTCCGTTTTTTGCAAAAGCCGCGTGGTTTTTCAGCCTGGCTGAACCGGATAGTTTCTGGTATGCCTTGAATATTTTACTGTTCTGAATCTGTGCCAGTTCATTTAACTGATGTTGTTCAGCTGAACCTTCGAAACGGTTGGTTTCAATTTCCCTTTTATCCTGTTGAAACTGCCCGTCACTCACATACTCTTTCAACTCCCAGTAACTTTTCAGTTTATCTGATCCTTCCAACCTTTCAAATCTTCTCAGATCGGCCGATCCTTCCACTTTGAAATAGTTCAGAATGGTTTTATTCTTTCCAAGACTTTCAAACTCCTTTAATTGATTATACTCTATGCTTCCTTTGAAAACCTCAGCTTCAACCTCTTTCTTTTTCTTTGCATATTCACCTGATTTGATCCACCCGTCCAACTCCAGGTATGTTGCCAGTTCTTTCGATTTTTCAGCTTCTTTAAAAGCTTCGAAATTTTTGATAGCCGCTCTTCTTTCCGATTCAACTTTTTCGGTGTCCCTGATCTTCCCGGTCAACTGAAGTGTGAAAATTTTAAATGACATTTTTTGAAAGTTTGGAATGATCAACAAAATTAAATAAAGAAACAAATCTATTGCATACAGGCCGGATAAACTTTTCCGATAACCCGGACCAGACCGAAAAAATCCGCAGGAATATTGACCGGAAATTAGCTTTCAGTATCTTTGGATGTTAAATGGCTGTCGTATGAAAAAATTACTGTTCCTCATGATTATGACTCTAACCTCTCTTGCCGCCGAATCGCAACATTTTTTCGACGGAAATTTTGATCCCGGTTGCCAATATGTGATTTTAGCCAATCCGACAGCAAACAATATTGAAACCATCCGGTTCCTCACTGACAACCACATTCTCAGGGTAAACAGGAAAAATGTGCAGTTTGTAGGCATTTACCATAAGGACCAGGCTTATGATTTCCGGCAAAGTATCGATCTGATCAGGGAAAAAAAACTCACCTGTTTCCATTTGCAGGAAATACCTCTGCCGCTTGGTGATGAAGATGTTTTCCGTGAAAACAGCTGTACAGAGTTGTTCAGGAAAATCTTCCGTAATTCGGTGGGTATTTTCTTTTTCGGTGGTCCTGATATTCAGCCCGAGATATACGGCGAGCAGAACACCAGGTCGGTAGTGACCGATCCTGTCCGTCACCGGCTGGAAGTTTCCCTGCTGTTTCACCTTATCGGCGGGGCCGCTGATCCTTCCTTCATACCTTTTCTTGAAGAAAAGCCAGGTTATCTGGTCACCGGCTTCTGCCTCGGGCTTCAGACCATGAATGTGGCTGCAGGCGGCACTTTGGTGCAGGATATCCCGCTGGAGGTATACGGCAGGGAGACTCCCCGGGAAATCGTCACCCTTG
>CAYWTT010000341.1:0-4893 GCA_964461245.1 uncultured Prolixibacteraceae bacterium
AAAGGGCCCGGTAACGGACGCGAATCGGCCATCAGGGCTATCGCCAATACCGGCATTCAGGTAACCGAAATTGTGGACGTGACCCCGCTGCCGCACAACGGTTGCAGGCCTCCCAAAAGAAGACGTGTATAACATTAAAAACGATCAAGGTAATGGCAAGATACAGAGCAGCAAAATCGAAAATTGCAAGAAAATTTGGTGAACCCATTTTCGGTCCCGATAAGGCTTTTGAACACAAAAACTATCCTCCCGGAATGCACGGGCTGAATGCCAAACGGAGAAAAAAATCAGAGTATGGCCTGCAGCTGAAAGAAAAACAGAAAGCCAAATATACGTATGGAGTGTTGGAACGTCAGTTCAGGAATCTGTTCCAGAAAGCTTCTGCATCGACGGGTAAGACCGGTGATGTGCTGTTGCAACTTCTGGAATCGAGGCTTGACAACGTGATTTTCCGGTTGGGTATTGCCAAAACACGGGCGGGTGCCCGTCAGTTGGTAACCCATCGCCATGTGATTGTCAACGGTAACGTGGTAAACATCCCCTCCTACCTCCTGAAACCTGGCGATACCGTTGGTGTGCGTGAAAAATCGAAATCATTGGAGATTATCACCGAATCATTGCATTCACACCGGCACAACCGCTATGGTTGGCTCGAATGGGAAGACTCACAAATGGTGGGCAAATTCATCAACCGTCCCGAACGCGAGGAAATTCCTGAAAATATCAAAGAACAGCTCATCGTCGAGTTGTATTCAAAACAATAAATTTACGTGAGGTTATTATGGCAATATTAGCGTTCCAAAAGCCTGATAAGGTTATCATGATTGAATCCGGTGACCGGTACGGGAAGTTCGAGTTCCGGCCGCTGGAACCCGGTTACGGCATTACCATCGGAAATGCGCTCCGGAGGATTCTTCTCTCTTCTTTGGAAGGGTATGCTATAACCATGGTCAAGATTGATGGCGTAGATCATGAATTCTCAACCATCAAAGGGGTTATCGAAGACGTGACCGAAATAATCCTTAATCTGAAACAGATCCGTTTCAAGAGAGATATGGAGGATGTGGAGACCGAAAAGGTCAGCATTACCATTGGTGGTCAGGAAGAGTTTACAGCAGGCGATATCAACAAGTTCATGACCGGGTTCAGGGTGCTGAATCCCAAACTGGTGATCTGCAGAATGGAACCTGATGTGAAACTGCACATGGAGTTTACCATCAGCAAGGGACGCGGATATATTCCGGCTGCCGAGAACAAACCGGCCGAAGCTGAATTTGGCGTTATTCCGATAGATTCCATATTTACTCCAATCACCAAGGTGAAATACACTGTGGAGAATTTCCGTGTGGAACAAAAGACCGACTACGAAAAGCTGGTACTGGAGATCTCCACCGATGGATCTATACAACCCAAAGATGCGTTGAAAGAGGCTGCCAAAATATTGATCTACCACTTCCTGCTCTTTTCCGACGAAAAAATCACCATCGACTCGGATGAGAAATTTGCCAACGAGGAATTTGATGAAGAGGTACTCCACATGCGCCAGCTGCTAAAAACCAAACTGGTCGATCTCGACCTTTCGGTCAGGGCACTCAACTGCCTGAAAGCCGCCGATGTGGATACACTGGGCGAGCTGGTACAGTATAACCGCACCGACCTTCTGAAATTCCGCAATTTCGGGAAAAAGTCACTCACCGAACTCGATGACCTTCTTTTGGGAATGGGACTCAATTTCGGGATGGATATAGCTAAGTTTAAATTAGACAAGGATTAAAGAATAATGAGACACAATAAGAAATTCAACCATTTAGGCAGGAAAAGCGCCCACCGCCAGGCAATGCTTTCCAATATGGCCGCTTCCCTGATCCTGCACAAACGGATCGATACCACCATAGCTAAGGCTAAAGCGCTCAAAATATACTTGGAACCGCTGATTACCAAATCAAAGGACGACACCACCCATTCCCGCAGGATCGTTTTCAGCTACCTGCAGAATAAAGAGGCCGTTACGGAACTCTTCCGTAATGTGTCAGAGAAAGTGACCGACCGCCCGGGTGGCTATACCAGGATCCTGCGTACAGGTAACCGGTTGGGAGATAATGCTGAAATGTGCCTGATGGAGCTGGTAGACTTCAACGAAGCCATGCTCGCTTCCAAAGACGAAAGCAAGAAAGCCAAGAAAACGCGTTCCCGCCGCGGCACAGGCAAAAAATCAAAAGAAGCCGAAGCTGAAGCAGCTGCACCAAAAGCCAAAAAAGTGTCGGCCAAGGCACCCAAAACACCTGAATCACCCAATGCACCTGAAGCTCCTGCTGAACCCGGAGACGAAGAATAGTTTTTCAGGATTATATGTTCAAAGGCCGGCAATACCGGCCTTTTTTGTTACTCGGTCCTGATTAATCAAATATTTATATCTTTAATGGTTTTTATGCCGGATTTATCCCTTTTGGGCTCCTTTCACGGAAGGAATACCAAATCCATCCCATGAGAGACGAATCCCAATTTCAAATTTCGAAATTCACTAAAAATGGCCTTTCAGGGATTGAAATCATTCATTGACCAACTTGAAAAGAACGGAGAGCTCATCCGGGTGCAGGATCTGACCAACCCTCTCCTGGAAATCACGGAAATCACCGACCGGATTTCCAAGCTTCCCGGAGGAGGCAAGGCTCTGTTGTTTGAAAATACCGGCACCCGGTTCCCCCTGCTGATCAATGCCCTGGGCTCGGAAAAACGGATGGCTATTGCATTCGGCCGTGAAAAAGATGGAAACATAGAAAGGGAGATCAGTGAGTTGTTCAATCAGATGACGGCCCCCAAGGGGAATTTGTGGGAAAAACTGAAAATGCTGCCTCAACTGCAGGAAGTGGCTTCGTGGATGCCTAAAAGGGTAAAGGGCAGAGGAACCTGCCAGGAAATCACCATGGATCCCCCTGATCTCAACCGGTTGCCTGTTTTGAAATGCTGGCCTGCCGACGGGGGAAGATTTATAACCCTTCCGGCCGTCCATACGGTCGATCCGGTTACCGGTACCCCGAATGTCGGAATGTACCGGATGCAGGTTTTGGATAAAACCCAGACCGGCATGCACTGGCACCGCCATAAAACCGGAGCTGCCCACTTCGCTGGGTATAAAGCCCGGGGACTGAAAATGCCGGTTTCCGTCACGCTGGGCGGCGATCCCTCTTACATGTACGCCGCCACAGCACCCATGCCCGAAAATATGGATGAATACCTGCTGGCAGGATTTCTCAGGAAAAAACAGGTCCGGCTGGTAAAATGCCTCACCAATGACCTTTTCGTACCGGAAGATGCCGATTTTGTCATGGAGGGTTTTGTTGACCCCGAAGAAGAGTTCATCCTGGAAGGTCCTTTTGGCGACCATACCGGTTTTTACTCCCTGGCCGACTACTATCCCCGGTTTCACATAACCTGCATCACCCACCGTAAAGATGCGGTATACCCTGCCACCATCGTGGGGATCCCTCCCATGGAAGATGCCTGGATAGGCAAAGCCACGGAAAGGATCTTCCTCTCTCCCATACGGTTGACCATGATCCCTGAACTTGCCGACATGGAGCTTCCTTTCCCCGGGGTTGCGCACAACATTTCCATAGTAAAAATACACAAAACTTACCCCGGACAGGCGGTTAAGGTGATGAATTCACTCTGGGGAGCCGGTCAGATGATGTTCAACAAAATACTGATTGTAACAGACGACCTGGAGGCAAAGGGCAGGGAGCAGGGGGCCTCTTCCGATATCCGGTGTACGGTAACCGGCAATCCGTGTTCTGCAATCGGAGACAAACAGCCCGCCACCGATTCCCGCTTACCCTCCTCATTTCCTGACATCCATGATTACATGGTCATTGCCCGTCTTTTCAGGGACAACTTCGACCCTTCCCGCTCCCTTCACTTTTCAAAGGGTCCGCTGGACATTCTGGATCATTCGTCACGGAAATTCGCCTTCGGCTCCAAACTCGGGGTTGACCTTACCCGGCCTTTCCCCGAAGAAATAACGGAAGAACCTCAAGAAACCAGCTCAGCTTCTGATCCGGATTATAGTGCATTTGAGAAACTATCCGGGCTAACCGGGTACAGAGACCTTTATCCTGAATTATCCCTGCCGGTTTTACTGCTTTCAGTGGATAAGGATCCTACTTTCAGTAAAAAAGAGCTGGAAAGTAAATTGCCCGGAATCAGCGGAATGGAACGGTTCAAGGCTGTAGTTCTTTTTAACAAAGAGGCGAACCTGGACGACCTTTTTATGCTGGTTTGGCTGGTAGGCGGCAACCTTGAACCCGACCGGGATATCTCCGTGTGCGAAACGGCTGCCGGGAACCGGTTCATTATGGTGGATGCCACCATCAAGACTCCGGAACATGACCACTTTCAGCGCGAATGGCCCAATGTGGTGACCATGGATGAACAGACGATTGCAGTTATCGATAAAAAATGGCCGGAATTGGGACTGGGAGAATTCCAGCCAAGTCCGTCCCTGAAGTACAAAGCACTTGTAAAGGGAAGCGGAGCCGTAAGAAGAGAAGTTTGATCTCCAACCGGTAATTTGATAAATTTAGGACTGAGGGGAGTCAGTTAATCTGTCAAGGATATCATTACAGTTTTAAAATAAAACTGACGAAACTCCGGCTGGGGGATTGACAGCCGGTTTCGTCAGTAAAAAATTCAGGTATCAGGGGGCCGGGGCTGCTGCAAATATTAAAACATGCAGATGCCCCGAATTTTTTAATGTTTTAATGATTTAAAAGTAATCAAAACCGCAGTTCGCAGATTGAATTTTGTGTACAAATGTACAGAATGCCGGTTTGACAGTACGAATTGGCGATTTGGGCAAATCAAGGAGACATTCCCCATAAAATTTTCAGCCAGTTT
>CAYWTT010000342.1:0-4891 GCA_964461245.1 uncultured Prolixibacteraceae bacterium
TCGATGGCGGGTTCTATGCCCAGCTAATCCGCAACGGTTCTTTCGAAGATAACAATCCCGTTGAAGGGTGGGCGTTGGTTAAGCCGGGTTCTTCGGTACTGGTCGATATTGGGTATTTGTCTCGCGCGGTAAATACCCAGACAGACCTTGAAACAGAACAGGTGAACAACATTCAGCACCATTGCCTTCGCTGGGATATCGGCTGGAATGGCGATCCCGAAACTGGGTTGGTAAACTCAGGCTACTGGGGAATCCGGCTGGATAATAACACAACTTATAAGGCCTCATTTTTCGCACGGAAAGATCCAGTCTTTGAGAAAATGGGCAAAGGTTTTAACGGGACGCTTACCGTAAAACTGGAAAGCAATAACGGGGTGGAATATGCTTCTTCCGATCCGGTTACAATTACATCCGAATGGAAGCAATATACCTGTGAGCTTAAAACCAGTGGCATATCGCAAGTTTCAGGAGATAACCGGTTTGTTATTTACGGTTCAGGAAGAGGGGTGGTTTATCTGGATGTGGTTCGGCTGATGCCTCCTGCCTATAAAAACCGTCCGAATGGTTTGCGCATGGATATGGCTGAAATGCAGGCAGCATTGAAGCCTAAACTGATTCGCTTTCCCGGAGGCTGCGATGTGGAGTCATGCAGCGTGGAGGGTGGATGGAACTGGAAGGGAACGATAGGTCCCATTGAAGAAAGACCCGGAAAAGTGACCCAGCATTGGCATTACCGCAACAGCCGGCAATTCGGTTTGGATGAAATGTTTCAAATGTGTGAGGATTGGGGAGCTGAACCCATTTACTGCACTTCTGTATCTATTGACGATGGCTACGTGGGTGTTCCGGTTGAGAAGATACAACCTTTTATTCAGGATGTCCTGGATTTGATTGAATATGCAAACGGGGATGCAAAAACCACTTTCTGGGGTAAAAAACGGGCCGAAAACGGCCACACGGAGCCGTACAATCTTAAGTATATCGAAGTCGGGAATGAAAATGGAAAGGGAGATACCGAGGGATATGGTTACCATGAAAGGTATGCGATATTTTATAGTGCAATAAAAAAAGCCTATCCAGCCATGCATGTCATAATAAATGACAAGCTGAACGGACAGAAAGCCGATCTTATTGATGAACATTATTTTAAGTCGTATGAATCATTTTTAAAACTGACAACAAATTTCGACAACTATGACCGGAAAGGCCCTAAAGTCCTCGTCGGCGAATATTGCTGCAAGGATGACCAGATCAATCGGGGAAATCTAAGATATGCCATTGCAGAAGCGGCATTCCTTACCGGATGTGAACGTAATTCGGATATTGTGTTAGCTACTACTTATGCCACTCTTAGCGCCAACTTGAACAGTGTTAATTATGTCCCCGACCTTTTGTATAACAACAGTGTTTCTTGTTTTGCAATACCTTCCTATTATATGGAAAAGATGTTTGTGGAAAATACCGGCGATGTAATTTTGCCCTATACAATTCAGAATGCATCTTTATTTATTGCCCCGTCGAAAGTAAACAGCAATGGCGATATCATAATAAAGGTAGTCAACACGGAACATATACCTTTGACTACTCAACTTTTTCTGAAAGGGTTCCCGAAAAAGAGGGTTAAAGGAACAGCTACTGTTCTGACTTCTTCGGATATGCTGGATGGGAACTCGATTGCCCAACCGGTTAAAGTGGTGCCGTTTTCAAAAGAATTTGAAGCAGGGGCGCATTTTAACTATTCCTTTGATCCGATTTCCATAACCGTGTTGAGGATAAGTAACAAACTGACAGAAAAATAACTAAACCATTAAATATTAATGAACGATGAAAAAAATTACAGGGATCTGTCTTATTTTCATGATGACAATTAAAATTGGTTTTCCCCAGCCTAATGTATATTACTTGTCTGTGTGCGGGGCGGTCAGTGATGCAGACCCTGAAATGAACAGTGTTACATTCGGTACAGATAATACAGCGGTAATCCAGGGCGTGCTCGACAAGGCCAAATTACACCCGATCATTGTATATTGGGATGGAAAATATTCAGTGACAGGCCTCAAAATATACTCCAATACCAGTATTATTGCTTTTGAAGGATGCGGGGCGATTTTGCGGAATCATTCAGACCAGTGTCTTTTACGAAATGCCGACATCTCTTTTACGTCCTTTGCTGATTCAAATATCTCAATTCAGGGGGGAATCTGGAACGGAAACGGATTCAACGATCTTATTAATCCTGCACAGGTTCACGATAATCCTGATGGAGGATTTTTAGGATGGAATTCTGTTTTTCAGTTTTTCGGGGTTGAGAATTTAAAGATAAAGGATGCAATAATTTATAAACCAAGGACATTTGCTATGCATGCCGGAAAAATAAAAAATGTCTTTATTCAGAATGTAAAAATTGATGTGGGTGAAAAAGCGCCTATTAATTGCGATGGACTGTATTTTGTCGGCCCGTCTGAGAACATTACAATCAGGGATTGCGATATTCTGGCCAAGGATGACCATATTGCATTTAATTGTCCCGAAGAGCCGGGAGGGGCGATCACAAATGTGACCATTGACAACATCCGGTTGGCAGGAGGACTATTCGGAATCCGTCTGTATTCCACTAAGGATTTGGTCGATAAGATTATGATCAGCAATATTCATGGAATGACAAGGGAATACTGGCTGGTTGCGGAAGGACAGATCGGGCATATTTCAGCTTCAAATATTATTCATTCGGAAGCAGGGAAAGGACAAGGTACCTTTAATGCAAAGGAAGGAATAACCATTCCGGAGATTGTCCTGACCAATTATACGGGGAACCAGCCCCTCTGCGGAAAAGGCAAATTTCAGAAAACAAGAGGAGAAGGTTTCAATAAAACAGGAGACAACCAATGAGCCGGACAATTAATGCATTCTATATCATCGTTTTTTTCTGGCTTACAGGTTGTATATTTGAAAATGAAAAAGTACAGCCTGTTGGCTTACGTACCGAATATCTTGAAAACCCGATAAACGTAGGAACCGGGGCGCCCCGTTTTACTTGGCGTTTTGATGGGCAGGAACTCGATTTTTCAACATCAAAAGCTGAAGTTTGCATTTGGGAGGGAACCGAAAAAGGGAATGCAAAAATTCATTTTAAAAAGGAAAGTTCATTGGAAAATGGTTTGATTACCGCAATGGAAGTTCCCGATACCCTGAAGCCACTTACCCTTTATTTCTGGAATGTAACCGTTTGGGAAAGCCACGGGGCAAAATGCCGTACATCGGAAACAGCATCCTTTGAAACAGCCCTGTTTTCTGAGAAGGACTGGCAGGCCAAATGGATCACCGACAACCATGATAAAGAATTTGAGCCGGCCCCTCTTTTCCGGAAAAACATGAAGGTCGGCAGCAAAAAAATCCTTTCAGCGCGGGTTTATGTAACGGCTGTGGGATATTACGAAATGTTTGTTAACGGAAAACGCATCGGGAAAAATTATCTCGATCCGGGTTATACCGATTTTAGTAAGCGGATTTTATATTCGGCCTACGACATTACAAATCTCCTGGATGAAGGGGAAAATACCCTATCGGCTGTTTTGGGAAATGGCTGGTATAATGTGCAGGGCCCGGCAACCTGGAATTTTCATAAAGCTGCATGGCGGGACCGTCCGCGCATGCTGGCTGAATTACATATCCGTTATGCGGATGGGACAGAAGAGGTGATCCCGACGGATCATTCATGGAAAACCTCCACTGGCGCTTATACCTACAACTGCATTTACAGCGGCGACCACAAGGATTTGAGGTTGGAAGAAAAGGGTTGGGATTTACCTGGTTTTGATGATTCGAAATGGGAACAGGCGAAAGAAGTGAACTCTCCTTCCACATTACTGGTTGCAAAGCAAATGCCAGGTATCTGCATCATGGAAGAATTAAAGGCCTCGGACATGAAAAAATTTAACGATCAACGCTATGTTTTTACTTTTCCCATTAATATGGCTGGTTTTTGCCGCCTGAAGGTGAAAGGGGCTCCTGGTACCCGTATTACCTTAAAACATGGAGAAATGTTGAAAAAGGATGGCCGTCTGGAACAAGGTAATATAAATTTCTTTTTCTATCCGCGTAATCCCGGCGAAGTATTCCAGCAAGATGAGGTTATTTTACGGGATGCCGGCGAATGGGTAGAATTTGCCCCTTTGTTTACTTACCACGGATTCCAATATGTCGAGGTTGAAAGCTCGAAACCGGTTGAACTGGATAAAGAAAGCCTGACAGCCTTGTTTGTTCACACCAATGTAAAATCAGCAGGCTCTTTTGAATGTTCCAATCCAATTCTGAATAAAATTTGGGAAGCAACCCGGCAATCATACCTGAGCAACCTTGAAAGTATCCCGACCGATTGCCCGCAGCGAGAAAAGAACGGATGGACGGCTGATGCACATATTTCTGTCGATTTAGGTTTGCTGAATTTTGATGGTATCACGGTCTATGAAAAATGGATGGATGATTTCATGGATAACCAAAGCGATAAAGGCGACATAACGGCCATAATCCCGTCAAGCGGCTGGAGTAGGGGAAAATCGACCGGTCCGGTATGGGATGCCGCCCTGTTTATTATCCCGGAAGCATTGTACCATTATTACGGCGATTCTCAATGTATCAGTAAAATGATCCCAACGTTAGACCGTTACCTTGCTTACCTTGAACAGGAAGAGGAAGAGGGATTGCTTACATTTGGCCTGGGTGACTGGGTTCCTTATAGGTCGAAAACAAACAACACCTACACTTCGACTGCCTACTATTACCTGGATTATAAACTGAGGGCTTCGTTTGCAAAGATTTTAGGCGACGATGACAGCCGGTTCCTGGCCAAAGCAGAAAACAGATCCCCTGAACAGAGCTAAAAGACCGAGGA
>CAYWTT010000343.1:0-4858 GCA_964461245.1 uncultured Prolixibacteraceae bacterium
TGGATATTGTGTATGGAGGAGAATACAAAACCGCCTCCTTTTGAGAATATTTCGCATCTGCTCATTACTTCCTGCCTGACATCGCCGGGTTGGCCGAAAGGCAGGGTTTTCTGGGTGTCCACTCCGCCTCCCCAGAAGACGATCTCCCGGCCGAACTCTCTTTTCAGTTCAGCAGGATCCATCCCGGCAGCAGAACACTGGACGGGATTCAGCAGGTCAAATCCCGATTCGATGATCGAAGGAATCAGCGGCCGGATGGCACCACAGGAGTGCATGAATGTTTTCCAGGGTGTGTGGGTGTGGATCCAGTCATTTACCCGCTTGTAATAGGGAAGGTACAGATCCCGGTATGTGGCTTCATCACAAAAGGTGGAAAGCTGTGTTCCGAAATCGGTTCCACTGATATAAATCACATCCACCACCTCTTTCAACAACGGAACTACCTGCCGGAGGGTTTCCAAAGCTATTTCACACTGTTTGTCAAACACCCGGTGCAGATAGTCAGGACGGATCAGCGTGGAGACATACCACTCCGTTATATCCCTGATCCCTTTCGGGTTTTTCAGGTTCACCCCAGGCACCATGGCAATATCACCGAATCCGGTATTTATCAGACTTGCACAGATTGCCTTGCCGCATCCTTCAAGTCCGGGGATTTTGCCTTTCCACAAATTCAGCTCCTCCTCAGAGATTACGGCGAATTCTTCTGTGTTATCCTCCGGATCGGGATTTTCTTCATTAAAGGGTTGCTGCCGGGGAATGGCATCGAAGAAGTAGCCGGATACCGGCATTTTCGCGCTCGGAGCGACCGAGGTGTCCCCCTGGGGATATATCTGGACATCTCCGTTTTCATTCCGGGAGGTATTGAACATTCCCGGTACCAGAACCACCTGCTTCCAGGGAGTTTCCCATTCCTTCCAGTTTTCGCACCGGATGCCGAACATGGTTCCTCCAGCCGAGACGGGAAGGGTATCTATCCCCATGGCTTCCGAAAGATCCTCTTCAATTTCACCCAGCATCTGGTAAGGTTCAATAACTTTAACCGGGTGTCGGTCCAGTCCGAAATAGTCACGCAGGAGAGCCACGCAGGAGACATGAATGCCGGTTTGTCCGGTTCCGCCGAAATCGACCGGGACTACACCCGATTCTGAATGCGACATTGCTTTGATTATCTTTTCTTTGCCGGTCATTTCCTTACTCTTGGCTGTTAATGATTTCTTTTTCAATATCTTCCAAACTCTTTCCTTTGGTTTCCGGTAATTTCCTGTACAGAATCCAAAAACCGGACACACAGATCAGGGCATAAAGCCAGTAAGTTCTGGCTGTACCCAGGTTCTCGTTAAGTGCCGGAAAAGTATAGGTCAGGGCAAAACTTGCCGACCAAAGGAAAAAAACGGCCACAGACATGGCTGCACCCCTGATGCGGTTGGGAAATATCTCGGAAATGATCACCCAGGTGACCGGCGCCAGGGTGAAGGCATAAATGGCCACGGCCGTTACAACCAGAAGCACCATGCCCCAGCCGGTAAATCCCGAATAGAACCCGCCGCCAAGGATCAGATAGGTAATGGCAAGCCCCCCTGCCCCCGTCAGCATAAGCACTTTTCTCCCGACACGGTCTACAAGCCGGATGGCCACGAAGGTAAAGACCAGGTTCACCGAACCGGTAATGACTATATTGAAAAGGATGTCACTTACTCCAAACCCTGCAGCGGAAAAAACTTCCTCGGCATAGTAAAGAATGGTATTGATACCGCACCACTGCTGGAAGATGGCAATGAATATTCCCAGTGCCAAGATCTTCATCACTTTTTTCTCGGTCATGTCCCCCAGCCTTACACGGCCAGTTTCATTCCTGACCGAATCCAGAATTTGCCCGGCTGACTGATTGGCATAAAGCGGCCCCCCGATTTTTGCCAGAATTTTTCTTGCCTTTGCCTCTTTCTCTTTTTTGATCAGCCAGCGCGGACTTTCAGGAATAAAATAGGTCAACACAAAAAACAGAAAAGCGGGGATGGCTGTTACGGCAAACATCCAGCGCCAGCCTGATTGTGCGTTCCAGGAATTGAGGATTTCAGCCCGGGTAACGCCTTCGGGTACTTTTTCCGCTATCAGCCAGTTCACCAACTGGGCAAGCAAAATGCCGATCACAATGGTCAGTTGATTAATGGATACGAACATACCCCGCTTTTCCGACGGCGAGATTTCTGCAATATACATGGGCGAAAGACT
Organism: uncultured Prolixibacteraceae bacterium; assembly: GCA_964461245.1. GTDB lineage: Bacteria > Bacteroidota > Bacteroidia > Bacteroidales > Prolixibacteraceae > UBA1413. The sequence continues at coordinate 2,233 of CAYWTT010000343.1, forward strand.
GGAAGCCATGCCTATTGCCACTCCCCCCAGGATGCGGTAGACCACAAAAACGGAAAATGTGCCCGCCAATCCGGTGCCTAGTGAAGTAAAGACGAAAATAAAGGCAGCTGCCAGCAACAGTTTTTTCCGTCCGAAATATTCACTGAGGGTTCCCGCAAACAAAGCACCAATAAGGCAGCCCACCAGGGCACAGCTCATAGCCCAGCCGACACTGGCAGTGGAGTCGAGGTGGAAGAATGCCTCATAGAAAGGTTTGGCACCCCCGATCACCACCCAGTCGTATCCAAAAAGCAACCCCCCCATGGCTGAAACCAGGGTGATTGCCATTACATATTTTAAATTATAGTTGTTCATTTTTGGTTGGTCAGATTATTTTAAACTTATCCGGGATTTTTTTTACGATGGTTCATACAGGTCATGCAGGTTTAGATAAAAGGTATAAGTTCAGTTTTTTCCGTTGTTCAAAAATACTATCATGGCTGAATGCTCAAAAATACAAAAATGCGGATGACTTTTTCCTGACGGGGGAATATAATGAATTACCAAAAGACGCAGACTGGTTTTTCGGCAAGATCAAGCGAATCTGGATTCAGCAACACTGCAGTCAGACTTATTTTTTCCCGTTCAGGTTGGTTCATCCCTATTGGATTTCAATGAGGGTTGAATTGTTTTCCCCGGCTGAAAGCGCAAGATTTTTCAATTTTACGGAACCCATGCCCTGCATCGTAAAACGAGCAAGCTCCAGCTTTCCCGACAAAACGGTCAGGGTGGCTTTTTTGTCTTCGATCCGGCAGGAGCCCCATGCATACCCGTTACTCCAGAAGTAGTTACCCGGTTTTGACGTGAACGACATGCTTTTTTCTGTTCCGGAGTAGTGAAAACCTGACAAAGCCAGAACCGAAGCCCAGCTTGCCATAGCTCTGGCATAGTGGTGCCCGCATTCCGGTTCATCATAGGGATTGCGCTTGTATCCGTCAAAACGTTCACGGACGGCTGCCAAAGATTTAAGGCCATTCCCGGTTTGTCCTTCAAACAACATTCCTGCTGCAGCGGTATACTCAAAGCCAGTCATTGCCTCCGAAAAATAGGGGAAAGGCACCTTCAGCCGCCCGTTTGGCCAGCTGGCCATAATCAGTCCGCTTTCGTTGCCCATCACGAAAGAACGCATATTGTTGAACAGCGGTGAGAAGTCGGCCACAAAATTGTATTTCATAATGGATTGCAGGGTGGTCTTAATATGCTGCTCCGCGGCCAGGTAACCCAACCCGCAGATATGTGCCATATACTGCCCCACCAGTTGATCGACCAGGCAGCCTTTGCCCAACTGGAAGTCGGGATTGGAAGGGTCCCTGCTGCCCATTCCTATCCTGAGCCCCGGGTAAATCTCTCCCTCATTCTGCGGCGGACGGATATCCTGAAAATAATATTCTCCGTTGAAGAGGTGGGCATCGGTCCATGCACTGCCGGATTCAAAAAGACGCCGGCATTTCTTTGCGAATTTCTTGTCGCCCAGGTACCCGGCCATCTCTTCCCCGGCGCGCAAAGCCCCCAGGTACCAGAATTCCATCTGGGGATTGGGTCCGTAATATTCCACATCCATGGTATTGTGCTGACACCCTTCCATCACTCCGTCGGTGTCGGCGTCCCAGCCTCCCTTTACCCAGGCAAATGCCAAAGCCCGTTTGACAGCCGGCCAGTATCTCTTCAGAAATTCTTCATCCCCCGACAATTGCCATTCCCGGTAGAACTTCATTATGCTGCCCATCTGACCGTCGGCTGCTGCCCGGCCATTTTGTTTTGCCTTCCCGAGAGGCAGTTCTGTTCTGAAACTCATCAATCCCATGCTGTCGGTCGAAAATCCGAATTCCACATCGCGCATGGTTTTCGCCAGCTCTCCGAAAAGAAAGGGAGTGGCCACCTCGTAATTCCAGACGTGTGTGCAGGATCCGTGACAGGAGCCAAAATCATCCATCACTCCTTCCCATCCCATCATATGTCCGTCTTTTATTCTGAAAACCGTCTGCGACCGCAGGGTGCTGAGGTTGAACAAGGCTGCTTCTTTCACTACTTCCGGCAGGGATGAACAGATAAAAGCCTTCATGAAAAGAGCTGTTTTTTGCTCTAATGCCGGTAGCTGGGGGATGATCTTTTCTGCCGCTTCCCAGACATCGGCATATTTTATACTGTAATAATTACCCACAATCTCATTTGACCAGGCATACCTGTTCGGGAAGTTCCAGGTGATATAAAACCGGAAGGATGCTTTCCCGTATGGTGCAATCTCCTTTTTTACTGCAAGGGAAGCTAATGGATCCTGATCCATCATCCGGGTTTTATCGGTCAGTTCCCCGTCGGCACTGAAATCGTCCCAGAAATCAAGGACCCCTCTTTCCCAATGATTCGTTTCAGATGATCTCCGATAGCTTACCCCGGTTCTTTCGCAGGTGACCAGGGCGAGGGTGCCCCATGCCGCATCCCATTTGCCGACACTGTCGGAATACATGAAAATCCCTTTCAGGTCGCCGTTGTGACGGAATTCATTCTGATTGTCTTTTGCACCCGTCGGGATGAAATCACCTTTCCAGTCGCGAAAATACCGGCTGTTGTCTTTCCCTGTGAAATTACG
>CAYWTT010000344.1:0-4850 GCA_964461245.1 uncultured Prolixibacteraceae bacterium
TTATTTCAGGAGTACCCTGCTCTGCCTGCCACCAGCCACAGGGCATGCCTGATTTATACACAGCCCCGGCTGGGCCAATAATGCCAATATATTGGTCAGATTGGAAATACTCCGATAATAGTTTACCCCATCCTTTTCGACTGAAGAGAATGTCTTCGTGTGCGAAACAGATTATAGGGTATTTTGATTGAGATGCCCCTTGATTGTATGCGCCTGAAATGCTTTTTTGATTTTGATCATTTTCAATTCGAATAATTTCATACTCCATTTCGATTGTTTCCGCAATATTGCGTTCTATATTATTATAATAGAAGTTACTTCTTGAGCAAATAACAACAGAAATCATGTGTATTGTGAGGAATTATGCTTTGATAACTCTTTTTAATCGATGGTTAACCAATTTAATCCCTTTGCGAATTTTATAAGTAAAGCTCGATAAGATTTTAGCAGCATAAACCGAATAGTATTTCTTCAGCCATTTGCTTTTTATAACTGGACTTTCTTTAGAATAAATGGCAAATTTTTTCAGAAAAGCATCCCGTTTTCGACCATTTAGCAGTATTGCCAGAATCGAATCCCTACAGGAATCTAATTGACTCAGAATTCCTTCCCTGACTTGTAAATCGAAAGAATTTCTGATTAAATATTCTAATACAATTAGCCATTTCTCAGTTTTCGCTACAGCATTAAGTCCAGACCACGCTCCTTCACCATGTCGGCGATAAACTGCCATGGCATTTGGAAGATATTTAAGCTTCCCATTTTTTGCTGCATGCATATAAATGGGATAATCGCCAGCTGGCAGATTCAAAAAATCATTGTCGGGAAAACCCGGAGGTAAAGCAGATTTTCTTAGTACAACAGAGCAAGTGTTGATTAAATTCTTTTTACTTAGTTCCTGAATAGAGAATGTGTTTTCATTTTCACTTTTGACAAGATTTGAAAGAATGACCTCATCTCTTTTTTCATAAACCTCGTGAAAACAAATAGCGAAGTCTGGATTTGCTTCGAGAAAATCTAATTGCATCTGAAGTTTATGTGCGTCACACCAGTAATCATCACCATCACATAATGCGATATATGGCGCATTTGCTTTCGAATAAATATTGGCAAAATTGCGCAGCATCCCAAGGTTTTCGCTGTTTAAAATATGTAGGATCCTTCCTTTGTATTTTTCGGCAAGCCTTGCAATTATTGCTGAAGTATTATCAGTTGAAGCATCATCGCCTATGATCAATTTTATAGGGTAATCCGTCTGCTGAGACATGACGCCTTCAATTGCCTCCTCTATATAAGTCTCGTGGTTATATGTCACCATCAAAACAGCAACCATAGATTCAGATGCTCCTAATTATCTTCTTTTGTTTGATTGGGCAAACCAAACATTGCTGCTTCCAAAGTAAAAATCCTGTCCGACCGCTTTGTTACTGTTCTGGCAGGATTACCGGAAACAATAACCCCAGGTTCTACACTTTTACTTACAAGAGATAACGCTCCTATCGCAGATCCATCCCCGATCTCAATACCCGGAAGCAATACCGCACCGGCACCTACGATCACATGCCGGCCAATTATGACTGGTTTACTTTTTACATTTCGGAATTCTTCCGGCACCATCGGATTGGTCATTGATTTCCCGCTATAATCGTCACTGCTCGAATAAACGCTCACCCGGGAAGAAAGGCCACTGAAATCCATCAGCCTTATCAATGCTTTTCCAATAAGGGAACTGTAGGCCGCAATGTGAATATAATTGCCGATTTCAATACCACCTTCTCCGGCTGAGAGTAAACAGAAATCGTCGATTCGTACATTATTTCCCAGAGATATTCGTTCAGCCCCGTAGATGGCTGCACGGTCTGAAATTAACACACCATTCCCAACTGATTTAAATCCTAGAACGGCGACCTGGGATGAGTCCAAAAAAGGCATAACCTGAATCTTAAACTTTATATGTAAGGTTAATCTTGCACTGAATTGATCAGGCTGCATATATGGGAAACATCCGCTTCTGCCAGGTTATTGAAAAGCGGCAACGCAAGCACCCGCCTGCTGATTGATTCAGAAACAGGACAAGGAGATTGTTGATTGACATGCGGCAACTCATTGAGTGAAGGATAAAAATATCTCCGTGGCGAAATATCATGTTCCCTAAGTTTATCCATGACCTTAAGTAATACTGATTCACTTTCGAACAAAACAGGATAATAGCCATAGTTATTATTTTCCCTTAAATAGGCATCTGTAATTTTAATCCTGTTCTTATTCAACAAACTGTCATACAAATCAGCCAGCATTTTCCTTCTGTCAATATGCCCTTGTATCAACGGTAGCAGGCACAATCCCATTGCAGCATGTAATTCAGAATTCTTGGCATTGATACCAATTGAAAAATATTCATCATAGATATGGCCAAACTGACGGTAATGAAATATTTTATCAAACAATGCTTTATCGTGGCAAATGATTGCACCTCCTTCGACCGTATGAAAAATTTTGGTCGCATGAAAACTGCAGGTGCTGATGTCGCCAAAATCCAGTAACGACTTTCCCTTATAACTGCATCCAAAAGCATGTGCACCATCATAAATTACTTTTAGCTGATGTTTGTCTGCGATCCTTTGAATGGCATCCACATCACAGGGAAAACCATATACATGTGTTGCTAGTATAGCTTCCGTGTTCTCTGTAATTGCCTCCTCTATCTTTTCTGCATCAATACAAAAAGTATCAGGCCCTATATCGGCAAAAACAGGGGTACAGCCTTCCCATAAAATGGCATTTAACGTCGCCACATAGGAAAAAGGAGTGGTGATCACTTCCCTGGTTATGCCCAATGCTTTTAAAGCCATCTGTAGCACGATTGTACCATTGGCGCAAAACAGTAGATTGTCTAGCCCAAGAAAGGTTTTCAATTTTGTTTCCAGTTCCTGGACAAGTATCCCATTGTTGGTAACCCAGCCATTGTCCCAGGCCCTTTTAAGCATAGCGGAATATTCCTCAAATGGAGGCAGGTAGGTTTGGGTTACGTTGATCATATTTTTGTAGTTGCAAACAATATTGTCTCTTCCGCGTGAATCGTGAAATGCCTTAAATGAAATTTGTATCCGAGCTTAAGTGACTCAAGCCAGAGTGGGATATTCACGATATCATCAAGACTATGATAAATGGCAATAGCCAAGTCCGGCTTAAATTTACGCAATGTGCGCTCACCACCTTTCAAAGCTGGCAACTCGGCTCCTTCAATATCCATTTTAATGAAGTCCACTGTTTGAATATGCTGATCTGACACAACCCTGTCGATAGTTACAGTACTTGTTGACCCGGTTTGCCTAGCAAATGGATATGTTTTAACCTGACTCCCCGGTCCAAAATCTCTGTAATAAACCACTTCATTGTTTACCGCACCAACTGGCGAAGGAATTAATTTTATCAGCTTTTGCATCGATGGATTAAACCCAATATTGATATTAAAAAGCTTAATGTTTCCCGGAATAAATTCGAAGGAATACACCCGGCCTTTTTCTTTTACTTTACTTGCGAAATATAATGCAGTGTCTCCCCAGCAACCTCCTAAATCAAATACCACATCCCCTTCTTTTGCACTCACTAAAACACTGTTACCCGTTTTACAAGCATATTGTTCAAGAATAAAATCAATTGCAATACCGGCCTCAGAAAAATACAATGACAAATCATATCCGATTGAAGACAAATCAAATTTTTTTAACTTGAAATGTAAAAAGCCAGGGTCATATTGTAAATTTTCTTGACTTAACTTTTTTGCGCTTGTGAGAGCAGCTTGATATTCCGCATCATTGCGGGAAAGTTTTACTTTTTCAAATCCAAGCAATCGATAAGCAATAATTTCCACCAATAATTCCCGGTCATTTTCCGGAATTAATTCAAAAAACAACTGCAACCTTTCGGCATAAGCATCCAGCTTACTCAATACCATCTCAGTTTTTGCCTTATTCCCATACCGGAGAATTTTCTTTGCCTTGAGTTTCAAATTGCCCTTTTCCAACCCCATCCGCCCAAGAAAATTCCGGGGGTTCCTATTTTGCTCCGGGAATTTTCCATATCTGAATTCATCATAATTTTCAATTCCATAATTATTCCAGACAGACCTGCTGATTTTCTTCCCCAATTGCCTGATGAACGCTGACATGAATGACTATTTGTAATGACTATTAATGTGCTAATTGATGGTTGAAGATTTTCAAAGTCAGCAAACATTTTCCGGTTTAGCCAGGCAAAGTGTACCCTGATTGACAAAGTTCGATGTCAAACGAGATAAAAGCCGGAAACAAAAAGCGTCACACTGTATCCATAAAATTCCGCTCAATCCGGTTGAACAGTATGATCCCTATGAACAAAACTACGATCGAAAAAATAACGCTATAGCCAAAAAAGAAAGGATCAAAACTCCCCTGTCCAAGCACCGCGTACCGGAAGCCTTCCACCAGCGGGGAAAGCGGGTTCCACCGGATCAGGTTGGTGTATTTTGATTGTTCGAGGTACGACATGGGGTACACCACCGGCGTTATATACATCAGCAGGCCCACGCCAAAGGAAATCAGGATATTCAGGTCGCGGTACTTGGTGGTAAGCGACGAGATAATAATCCCCATCCCCAACCCTACAGCGGCGATCACCACAACGAGCACGGGCACCAGCAGCAATTGCCAACCCGGGTGAACGGTATAAACACCGATAGCAGCATAATAAATCATCATGGCTATTAACAATGTACACTGTATCCCAAACCGGACAAGATTGGAGATGATGGACGAAAGCGGTGATACCAGCCGCGGAAAATACACTTTGCCAAAGATCCCGGCATTGGC
>CAYWTT010000345.1:0-4821 GCA_964461245.1 uncultured Prolixibacteraceae bacterium
TGCACGTCAGATGGCATGTGGAAGCGTTGCAATTTTTCTTTCCCCGGAAACTTTCAAAAAAGGAAAACCCATGACCGATTGGTTGCCACTTACTAAAAAGGGGATCATGAGGCCTGTGGATGACGTTGGGGGTTACTACCGTGCAGATCGTTGGGCGAAGAACCATCCGGTTTTTGAAGGGATGCCTTCCGGGGGGATGATGGATTATAAGTATTTCCGGAACATTATTTCGGAATGGGCTTTATGTCAGGATTACACAGGATTGGGAAAATCGGGTTGGGCCTGGGACGAAAAGAACAAACCCCTTTCCCAACCTTCCGAAGTAATATGTGGAGCAACCCGTTTGAGCTTTAACTATTGTTCGGGAATTCACGTCGGAGTATGGGATTTTGGTCACGGACGATTTATCGTAAATACCTTGAATATAGCCGAAAACCTGGGGAAAGACCCGGCTGCTGACCGGTTATTCTGCAATATGCTTAATTATGCATCGCGCGGTATGGATGAACCGATGAAAAAATTGCCTGACAACTATAACCAACAACTTATAGAAATTGGGTATCAGAAATAATAATAATAGTCATGGATTTTTTAAAGAATGTCAGTTGCATTTTTATCTTATTTATATCAGGAATTTCAGTCTTTTTTTTCTTTTCGCCTTTCTGCTACCAGGGAAGCTTTATATGGTCCGATGATCCTGATCACAACCGGCATTATCGATCCCTTTGAACCTTTTGCCGAAGCCATCCTGGACGACTGGGAAGACAATATCACTTTGACTAGTTCGCTGGGGCAGCACATCCACGGGATTGTTGAAGATGAATATTGGTTCAGCCGGGGAGGTATGGTTTTCCAGGCCAATCTTCAGAATCCATTACAACCTTATATTCTGCGGAATGAAATCCCGGCAGCTATCCGGGGAATCTATAACGCAATGGTTTCCTGCCTGTACCGGGATGTTAATCTCTTTACAGAAGAATACCGCAGATGGGGAGTTGGTAGCGGAAGACTGTATAAAGTTCCCGATGAAGCCCGGTTCTTAAACCGGGTATGTGACTTGCTGTCCATCGAATCGGGCGACGAACTCTGGCTTGCCCCGGGAATACCCAGATATTGACTCGAACCGGGGAAAATCATTAATCTGTATAAAGTAGCTACTGGTTTCGGAAATGTATCGTATGAGTTAAAAAGCGGAACCAAATCAAACACCCTTGAAGCCACCATAAATCTTCCTGAAAATATTCCTGATGGGAAAGTCAAATTGTTTGTCCGTGCACCATTTGGCAAACCGATAAAATCGGTTATAATTAACGGCAAAGATTGGGAAAAATGGGATAGTGAAAAAGAGGTCATTGTTCTACCCTCGTCTGGAGAAACAGTCAGGCTGCTTGTTTCTTATTAACACAGAAGGTCCGTTTTATCATCAACAATGAAGGAATGGTACATTTTCAAAACAAAGTCTTTCAACCATAAACAGTCAGAAATATCAGAATTATTGTCAATGATGAGGTGGAAATTGATTAGTTTGCAGCGGTACTCCGGAAGGGTTTCCGCCGAAGTTATCCCTTTCTTCCGGCGTCCAAAAAGATAACAGATAAAATACTGCTGAATGAAAAAATTCCTCTCTCTAAAAATTATTTTTATTGCCCTGATCGGATGTATTTTCCCGGAGACAATGGACGCGCAGCCTGTGAAAGGGATATTTATTGATTTTGCCAGAACAGAAAAGGTAAAAGCCAATATCTCGGACGGGCAGTTTCAACCGGCCTATTCCGGATTGATTGCACGGGCTGAAACCGCTTTAACAGAAGGCACATTCAGCGTAATGCAGAAAAAGCAGGTTCCTCCAAGCGGTGATAAACACGATTACCTGAGTTTTGGCCCTTACTGGTGGCCCGATTCAACAAAAGCCAACGGGCTGCCATACATCCGAAAAGACGGAAAAGTAAATCCTGATTATAATGGCGACAACGCTGATGTTCCGGCAAGAGGCAAGTTTATTTCAAACGTAGAAACCCTTGCCTGGGCTTACTATTTTTCAGGCGAAAAAAAATATGCCGAAAAAGCAGTGGAACTTCTGAAGGTTTGGTTTATAAACCCGGAAACCCGAATGAACCCGAGCCTCAATTACGCCCAGGGAATACCCGGAATCTGCGAAGGCCGAGGTATCGGTATAATCGATTGGTCAGGAATCTGTATGTTAATTTCGCCTGTTCAGATTTTGGATTCACATGGTTTTTTGCCCCCACAAATAAAACAACCGCTTTTATTCTGGTTCAAAGAATACCTCGACTGGCTGCAGAACAGCAAATACGGAAAAGAAATTGATGAACATGCTGAAAATAACCACGCCACATGGTTCGATGTCCAGGTTTCAGGTATTGCATTATTGCTGGGGGAAAATACGATTGCACAGGCAAGGCTCGAAAAAGTAAAGTTAAAACGCATTGCCACTCAGATTGAACCCGATGGCAGCCAACCGCATGAATTAGCCCGGACAAAATCTCTTTCGTACACGGCAATGAATTTAAGCGGGTTCATCATGTTAGCGATTCTTGCCGGTAAGGTGAATGTTGATTTGTGGAATTTCGAAACGCCCGATGGCAGAAGTATTCAAAAAGCCCTGTATTTCCTGGAGCCGTTTGCCTTAAAAGAAAAAGAATGGCCCTACATGCAGATTTCAGAAACAGAAAATGAATGGAGAGAGATCGGATTATTATTCAGGTTAGCCTATAGCCAAACAGGAAATCCGCGTTTTAAAACAATTGCCCGATCCGGGGACAAAAATCCAAAAGATTTCAGGAATTTATTGTACCCGGTTTTTGAAGAAAAATAAAACAAAGGCGGAAAGAGGCCCTTCAAAACGTACCGGAAATCCGGGAGAAATGGTTTTAATCTGCTTTTTTAAGCCCCGACCTGCCTCAGATAATCTTTCTGTAGTTCACTGATCAGATTCAGTTTTTCGCCAGGGTATTTTTCGAAGTAGGTTCCTCCTACGGTATAACAGGCAAAACCGCCCGAAGCAATTCCCCAGGAAACGGCTTCGGTCAAGTCGAATTCACCTTTTGCTTTGTTCTTTATCTGCCAGGCAAGTGAACTGATTATCCCTCCGGCAAAATTGTCGCCACAGCCGGTGGTATCGCGCTGGTTCGCCGGGATGGAAGGCAGTTCGGATGAAACTTTTTCGGAAATAGGCATCCTCAGGGGAGAACCGGTTTTTGCAAATAGTTCCCCACCCGAAAATGCAATAACGTCTGACGCGCCATTTGTTATGATGAAAGAAGAAACTCCGGAAGCCATAAAAAAATCAACGGCATCATCGAGCGATTTCTGCCCGCTGATTTTGATTGATTCTTCAGCGTTCATGATCAACACGTCAATCAGTCCGAAACTCCGGCTGCTGTTACCAAGAGGCCAGGGGTAACCCGGGTTTTCCTTTTCATTTCGGAAATCGTAAACCGTATTCACCACAGTGATACAATTTTTATCTTTTGCCTGCTGCAGAAGTCCGGTAAGGTCATCATGGATTTGAGGCATCAGGGCCGTCCCCCCGAAACAAACCATATCAGAATTGAAAAATTCTTCGCCCAGCATGCTCTTATCGAAAAACCAGGCAGCGCCGATATTATTTATAAAAGTTCTTTCCCCCGTGCCGTTATTGTAACCCGGATCGGAGAGGACATAGGTGAAAGGCGTTGTATATTCTTTATTTTTAGAATAGTTACGGATATCCAGCGGTATCCTTTTTAATCCCTCAAATATCCGTCTCGATATTTCATCATCACCGGCAATGCCAAAAAATTTCACCTCATACTCATGACTATCCAAAACTTGAGAAGCATGGATAAGCGAAACCAGACTCGGTCCACCCAGGTTAAATACATCGGGAGACTGACGCCCGACAATCTCAGACAATATTTCAGGGAAGGGCTTGTTTGCAAATTTTTCAAGTTCTTCGGTAAAAATCAGTTTTCCGGGGCTCATCCCTCCGTCACCTTCTTTTTTTGAAAGGTATTTTTGACACACAGGACTGGTGAAATCAATATTTGTGTAAAGAAAGTCAGCAAGCGCACAACCGACGCCCGAAACAGTAATTTTCTCTGAGTCCATTTTTGTAAATTAAAAATTCAATCCTTGCTATTTTGGGTTCGGGAAGACCCTTGACTGCGGTTACTCCTCCCTTGTTTCAAATGTAAAAATAGTTTTACGAAATCCATTTGTTTTAATAAAACCCACAATCATCCCAATCATTATCCAGATACTCCCGGCAATTTTTGCATGAGTGCCCAGCTTTATCCAAATGAAGAAGCAAAACAGAAAACCGATAACCGGTGGAACGATATTGATAAACTTCCTGCTGTTTTCTTTTACAAAGAAATGAAAAAGCACAGAAAGGTTTACCCCCATGAAAGCAATAAATGCTCCGAAATTGAGCATCTCGGCAGTAAGTTGGAAGTTGAGTACAAATACGCCAATTAAGGTAACGGCCCCAACAAACAACACATTATTTCGAGGAATAAACCTTTTCGGATCAACAACCCCGAAAAATTTCCTGGGCAAAGCATTCTCCCTTCCCATTCCGTATAAAAGCCTTGCAGCGCCAAGCATCGCCCCAATCCCTGCCCCCAGGGAAGAGACTAACAAACTTATATTGACCAGATGGAAAAGAAAATTTCCCCCGGCTTTTTGTGCGACAAATACAAAGGCAGTATCAATATCCGGGAAATTTCCCCACTGCCCCCAAACAAGCTGTGCCACGTAGACTTCGACCGAAGCAATTATACCGGTGAACAAACAGGTCAGGATAGTAGCAAGTAATAT
>CAYWTT010000346.1:0-4820 GCA_964461245.1 uncultured Prolixibacteraceae bacterium
TTTGCGGAATGTTGGTAAGTTTTCTTACCTCCACTCCCTGCTTAATCAGTCTGACAAATTCCACCAGCGATTTTTCACCCATCCCGTAAAAAAGGAGATCGGCACCCGAATCGACCAGGATGGAGGGCATCAGCCGGTCGGACCAATAATCGTAATGGGTGACACGCCGGAGGGAAGCTTCAATGCCGCCGATAATCAGCGGCACTTCAGGAAAGAGCCGTTTGAGGATACGTGAGTAAACCGTAGTGGCATAATCGGGTCTGAAACCTGCTTTTCCCCCGGCGGTATAGGCATCGTCCGACCGGCGCCTCTTACCCGCGGTGTAATGATTGACCATCGGATCCATACATCCTCCCGATAGGGCAAAAAACAGATCCGGCCTTCCCAGTTTTCTGAAATCCCTCAGATCATCCTGCCAGTTTGGCTGTGGAACAATGGCCACTCTCAGCCCTTCAGACTCAAGCAGCCGCCCGATGACAGCCGTGCCAAAGGAGGGATGATCCACATAAGCATCACCTGAAAAGAGAATGACATCTGCCGTCTCCCATCCCAGTTCCTGCATTTCCTTCCTGCTGGCAGGGAGCCATTTCTTCCGTTCTGTTCCTTCTCTCATGCCAATAAAATATAAAATTTCATTCTGGCTGTTACAAGTACTAAAAATATTAGTTATTTTCAGGCAGACAAAAATGGGGAAAAAAAGTGTTTGAACCAGATGTTTTTTTCTTTCATGCTGTACTCCGACTGAAAAACTAAACCGGTTTTGTTTTAATTAATTGTGGACTGATGGATTTAGTAAAACCAAAAGATCTGATCAAATCAAATCCCGAACTAAATTACCTGGGTGGCGAATATTTTGCGTGGTTTTTAATGCACCTGTTCCGTTTCCATAAACTGAACAAAATTTATTCGAAGGTCGAGAACAAAAAGGGATTGGAATTTATTGACGAACTTATCAAAATACTCGAACTGAAAATTGAATTTGATGAGAGCGAGTTAAAAAGAATTCCTCCAACCGGCCCGGCCATCATTGTGGCCAACCATCCGCTGGGCGGTCTGGATGGATTGATCCTGATCAAACTGGTTTCTTCCGTGCGAAGCGATATCAAGATCCTTGCCAACCTCCTGCTCAAAAAGGTTGAACCTGTTTCCGAGTATTTTGTTAACACCTATCCCTTTGTTCCGTCAGCCCTGCCTGATGAGAACAGCTTTACCGGAATGCAGGAATCCATGGATCACGTTGCGGGCGGTGGAATTTTATGTATTTTCCCCGCTGGTCAGCCAAGTACCTGGGATGCATCCCAAACCATGACCGACAGAATATGGCGGTTCCCGGTGATTAAATTCATCAAGAAAATGGAAGTGCCTGTGATTCCGGTGCTTTTCCAGGCTAAGAATAGCCTGGTCTTTAAGTTAATCAGCAGAATCCATCCATCATTGAAGGATGTGAGACTTCCTTCCGAATTGTTCCAGAAAAGGAACAAGAATATCCGGATTCGCATCGGGAATATAATCAAGAAGTGCGATCAGGATAAGTTCCTCGATATATACCAGTATGGTCGCTATTTGCGGGCTAAAACCTATGGTATGGCCACCCAGATGGAGATCCGGAAATTCTTCACGTACACGCTGAAAGCTTCGGTTAAGCAGGCCCCGCTGATCGATCCTGTACCCAAAGATCAGATCCTGAAGGAGATACAGGCTATAAAACATGATTATCTCCTGTTCAAACTAAAGGAGTACAACGTTTTTGCAGTGCCTACACGGGAAATCCCGCAGATACTGAATGAAATAGGGCGGTTAAGGGAACTTACCTTCCGTGAAGTGGGAGAGGGGACCAATCAAAGCATCGACATTGACGAATTTGACCTGTATTACCATCAAATGTTTATATGGGACGAGGAAGCGGAACAGATCGTCGGTGCCTATCGAATCGGGATCGGACGGGACATTATGGCACAGTACGGGAAGCGGGGCTTTTATCTGCAGACATTGTTCAGGATAGACGACAGCATGTCGGAAATTCTGGAGCAGAGCCTTGAACTGGGCCGCTCGTTTGTGGTGAAGGAATACCAGAAAAAACCAATGCCGTTGTTCCTGCTCTGGAAAGGGATCCTCTTTTTCATGCTGAAAAATCCTGAAAACCGCTATCTGATCGGACCGGTTAGCATCAGCAACAACTATTCTGCGATTTCCAAAGACCTGATCATTCGTTTCATTATGGCTAACCATTTTAACTGGCATATTGCGCAAAAAGTCAAGCCCAGGAATGCCTATAAATTTCGAAGCAACAACCCCGACATCAACGTGCTGATGGACAGTACCGAAAGGGATATCAACAAGCTCGATAAAACCATCGGCGACATGGACAGACTCAATTCAGGATTGCCGGTGCTCCTTAAAAAATATATCAAACTGAACGCAAAAATCGTTTGCTTCAATGTAGATCCGAAATTCAACAATTGTCTTGACGGGCTCATCATGCTCGATATTTACGATGTTCCCAAAATCACCGTCGAATCCCTACTGAAAGAGGTTAACGACGGCTCCATTCTGGAACGGTTCTACTCGAACAGGGAATAACCGGCGGAGGGGGGAAGGAGCAAGGAGCGAATCTGACGAAATAGTCTTTCAGTCTCTAAGGGCTATACGCTCTAAACCTTATGTTAAAGGAAATTCTTGTCCAGGAATTCCTGAAATTTGTCTTTATACTGTTCACTTACAGGAATATAGGTTTTGCCAAAAATGATCCGTCCCCTTTCAATGGTATTCACCTGCCGGAGGTTGACGATAAAAGAGCGGTGTACCCGCATGAACAGGCCTGAAGGCAGCTTTTCTTCTATCGCTTTCAGGGAGTTGAGCGACATCACGGGCTTTTCCTCGTTTCTGACATAGACTTTTATGTAGTCTTTCAGCCCCTCAATGTAAATGATGTCTTTGAAATTGATCCTTCTGGTTTTATATTCCGATCTGAGAAACAGGTAGTCTTCGTTGGCTTCGATCTCTGTTTTTCTGGCGGTTTGCTCGGCCATTATCCTTTTGCGTGCTTTATTGGCAGTTGTCAGGAACTCTTCATAGCCGAAGGGTTTCAACAGATAATCGATCACATCGAGTTTATACCCCTGGAGGGCATATTGTGAATAAGCAGTTGTAAAGATGATCCTGGTCTTTTCTCCCACCATCCTGGCAAATTCGGTCCCCAGCAGGTGAGGCATCTGAATGTCAAGAAAAATCAGGTCGACATCCTCTTTTTCCAGAAATTCGCTGGCATCCAACGGATTGTCAAATGTACCGGCCAATTCCAGGAAAGGGGTTTTCCTTATATACCCGGTTATGAGCTGAAGGGCAAGCGGTTCGTCATCTATGGCAATGGTGCGGATGGTCATACCTTGACATTTAAATTCCGGATTTCGAGGTTCACTGTGAATCCGGCCTGATCCTGGCAGATATCCAGTTCATGCTGACCGGGAAAGAGAAGATTCAGCCGTTTACGCACATTTTCCAGCCCGATCCCCGGGTGTTGTCCGTCGTCGGGGCGACTGCTGTCTCCCATGCTGTTCCGGGATACGAAACGGATCGAATTGCCTTTGATCTCCATCGATATGTGAATGTAACTGTGATCTTTCAAACTGACCCCATGTTTGAACGCGTTTTCGATAAAAGGGATGAACAGAAGGGGTGGAAATTCCATATTGACCTTTTCTTCAGGGAAGCTCACTTTCAGGTCGATCCGCGGATTCAGCCGCAACTTCATGAGGTCGATGTAATTCTTCATAAAGTCGATTTCATGGCTTAACAGTGTTTTCCCCTGTTCCGACTCATAGAGCAGATACCTCATCAGTCTGGACAGTTTAAGCACCGAATGCTGGGCAGATTCGCTGTCCATGATAATCAGGGCGTAAATGTTGTTGAGCGTATTGAAGAAAAAATGGGGGCTGATCTGGTTTTTCAGAAAAGCCAGCTCTGAATTGAGCTTCTCCTTCTCCAGTTCTTTGCGTTCTTTTTCATTTTGGGAAAATTTTCCCAAGATGGCCAGTCCGAAGGAGAATCCGATAATCAGCACGGAAGTGAAAAAAAAGTTGACCATCCAGAATTGCCTGAACGGCGGTTTGGGACCAGGGTGTGCTTCTTCCGCTTTGCGGAAGGCTTCCACTGTCTCCCGCTGACTGATCATCCTGCTGAAAATATAGGTTTCAACCTGGCTGAGCAGGAGATAGGTTAAGATCAAAAGCAGAAAAATGGCGCCCAGGTAAGCCAGCTTCCGGTCCCTGAAGTAGAACCGGGGGATCAGGAATAAATAGTTGAGATAAAAGATGACCCCGTAAAAGAGTGCATTGGTATAGAAATGGCCCAGCGAACGCAGGTTGCCGTTGCCGTATGTGTAAATAATGAAAATGGGAATAACGATGATAATACTCCAGGCCAGGATGTGCAACAATCCCTCAAGCCGTTTCCCAAAAATCCATGTTGGTTTCATCGGTTCATGCTGTGGATCAAAGATAGTATGGAAAATGAAATTTGACAAGCTGAAATTATCTGTGACTCGGTAAATATCCGGGTGTTTTTCGTGCCCAGACACCACGAAAGGCGCTGGGCATGAAATTTTTATTATTCATATCGCAAGGCGTCAATCGGATTCAGCCCGGCTGCTTTCCGTGCCGGGTACCAGCCAAAGAAAACCCCGATGGCAGAGCAGACCAAAAAAGCAAGGACTACGGATTGGCTCATCACGATAGTCGGCCAACCCATTACTTTTCCTATGATGGCGCTGGCACCATAACCCAGAAGAATGCCGATGACCCCTCCCAGCACGCTTAGCATGG
>CAYWTT010000347.1:0-4819 GCA_964461245.1 uncultured Prolixibacteraceae bacterium
GCTGGCGACTCGGTTCTTTTTTCTGTCGGAAGTAAATTTATAGGTCAGCTTATTTTAAATGGCACTGGAAACCCAACAAATCCGGTATTTGTCAGTAAATACGGAACTGGTGAAAACCCGGTTTTTGCTGCCGACGGAAATTTCCAATCATCCATCCTGATTAAAAACTCCAGCTACATTGAGGTATCAGAACTTGAAGTAACCAATTGGTCTGATCAACGAAAGCCTTTTCTAAAAGGAATTCTCATCGAGAATCAAAACGCTGGTACCTTGAATCACATACATCTGAAAAACCTGAAAGTTCGGGATGTAAGTGGCGGAATTACGAAAAGTGATCGTGGTGTTGGAATCGCTTTCGAAGTGACCGACACCATTGTTCCATCGCGGTTTAACGACCTGAAAATTGAAAATTGCACCATCAAACATGTCGATCGTGACGGGATTAAAAGTCGTTCACCTTATCATGCCCGCTCGAAATGGTTTCCAAGCACTAATGTAATAATCAGTGGAAATTATATTGAAGATGTTGGTGGCGATGGTATTGTGGTGATGGCCTGTGATGGTGCTCTTGTTGAAAGAAATATTGTAAAATATGCCCGACAAAGGGCGCCCGATCATGCCGCCGGAATCTGGCCCTGGGGTTGTGACGACACAATCATTCAGTTTAACGAAGTCGCTTTTACCCGAGGAACGCTTGATGGACAGGGATTTGATGTGGATAATAATTGCCGTAACACAATTGTTCAGTACAATTATAGCCACGACAACGATGGCGGATTCCTGCTGCTTTGTGCCGACGGAACCCGCGACCGGAAAGTGTCGGCTGGAAATATTGGTGCAATTGTGCGCTACAACATTAGCCTGAACGATCATTGCCGGACGGTACAGGTGGGAGGTGGAGTGCAAAGTGCAAAAATTTATAACAATACATTTTTCAATACCGACAGTCTGGTTTCCACCGTTATTACCACTTTCTGGAACGGGTGGCCCGAAGACATTGCATTTTATAACAACATTTTCTGTTACACCGGCAAAACAACTTCAGGACACATGTCCAAAGAAGACAAAGAGTTGGGTGTCTTTCAAATACAGCCTGGTTTCGAGCCTTCGGTTAATTTCTTTTTTCTGAACAATTTGTTTTGTGGCAGATACAATCCGGTGTTCGAAGATAAAAGCAAAATAACAGCTGATCCTATGTTTATCAACCCCGGCATTATCCCGAATGGAATAGAGATGCTAAAGGATTATAGCTTGAAACAAAGTTCGAAAGGAAAAAATGCAGGTTTTTTGCTACCTAATCATTCACCTGTTGATTTTTCAGGAAATCCGGTGAGCCGGGATGTTAAACCTTCGGTTGGAGCCTTTCAATAGTATGAATATATTGACCATGAATCGAATTTTTGTCTTGCTTACTTTGCTGGTTGTCAGTTGCCTTTGTTTAAACGCTCAACCTCGAACTGCGGCTGGTTACGTATGGAAAAACCTACTCATTGGAGGAGGAGGTTACGTAACAGGAGTATATGTTCATCCTAAAAATTCGGATGTCGTTTACATCCGTACCGATGTGGGAGGTGCATTCCGGTTCGACAAACCTTCGGGGAAAATGGTTCAGATGATGAACTGGGCCAGCGTTGAAGAATCGAACTTGTACGGAGTTTATGGAATGGCTCTCGACCCCGACGACCAAAACCATTTGTATCTTTCAGCTGGCAGGTATCCTTTTGCAAGCCCTTCCGATATTTTCGAATCAACCGATGCCGGAAGTACATGGACTGCGTTGGGACTAAATCAACCGTTTGGGGCCAACCGTCATCCGGAAAAGATAGGCAATAAACTGTGCTATAACGCTTTCAATAAAAATGAGTTTTGGTGCGCCACTTATGGACAGGGACTCTGGATTTTTAATATTCAAGCAAAAACATGGCGCAGACATGGTTTTGATTTTGGTGATGGTATTATCCAGTCGATGGCTTTTGCAAACGATGGGAAGCATGTTTTCGTGTCGACGGTAAATTCCGGGATATTTTATTCTGAAAATCAGGGTGTCGATTTTCAAAGAATGAAGGGATATGATTGGGATAATTCAGACATAACGCTGAACGACGATGGTTCCAGCTTATTTGCAACAAGCCTGAAAAATGGAGTATGGCGGTTTCAGATTAATAAAGAAAACAGTGCTTGGGAAAATATTACACCAAATGCCGATTATAAAGAGTATCGCACAATTACTTGTTCTGAAAACCAATTATATACAGCTCCTGCCAAGCCCATGGGAGCCTTAAAATGGGGTTTCTATATTTCAACCGATAACGGAAATTCCTGGAAGGTGAAACCTGTTCGAATTGAACAATCAATTGAATGGCATCCTGAAACATTTCCCGGTTCAGCCATTTCAGATATCACAGTCGATCCGATCAATCCCAACCATATATTGATATCGGATTGGTATTCGGTTTTCGAAACAAAGAATATTACAGAAGATACGGTTGTGTGGTCGAACCAGATTGCAAGCGGACACGAAGAAGTAGTTTGTCTGAACATGGCTGCCTTGCCTGAAAATAAAGATAATATCGCTCTTTATTCGGCCCATGCTGATATTGGCGGTTTTGCCCATTTGCAGGAAGACCGATCGCCTTTGAATATTTTCAAAAAATCGAAGGGCAGTTCAATAAATAATCTCACCGGAATTGCTTTTTGCGAAAAAACGCCAAATTTGGTTTATGCACTCGGGACCCGGGAACACAACGGAAGAGGTGCGACTTTCGAAGTCTCATCAGATTATGGAAAAAATTGGGAAGCCAAACCTGACTACCAACAAGAGTGGGGTTGGGGCCGAATAGCAGTTTGTCCTGAAAATGCGGACAATGTTGTAGCTGTAACCCAAAACAATGGAGTGTTGTGGACGAAAAACGGTGGAAAAACATGGCTTAAATCAGAAGGAGTGCCAGCTGACTTTTTATCCGGCCCTGTTTTCAGGTATAATTATCCGCTTGTCGCCGACAAGGTATTCCCTGCAACTTTCTATCTTTATTCAGCTACAAAAGGCGAACTATACAAAAGCAATAACTGCGGGAAAACGTGGTATATAATACACGAAGGAATGCCAAAACCTGAATCAAGGTTTTCGAAAAGTCAGTTAGACTCCGATTACTGGCGATTGATTTCAGTTCCACGGTATCCGGGTTTTTTAATGCTTTCACTGGCAAACCGGGGACTTTATTATTCTGAAAATGGAGGGGAAAGCTGGCAAAAAGCGGAGGGATTGGTTGAAGTGCCTTTGTTGGGAATTGGTGCACCGGAAAATGAAGGAAGTTTTCCTGCGGTTTATTGTCTTGCAAAAACTAAAGACGACAGTACCTACTGGTACTATCGCTCGGTTGATAAAATGAAAACCTGGCAACGGATCAATGACAACCAAAACCGTTTAGGGAACAATTCCCAGTTTATTGAGGGCGACCGTCAGATTTTCGGGAAAGTTTATATAGGAACCAACGGTAGTGGAATAATAACTGGAAATACCAATGAAAATGACATTAAAAACTGAAGAGATAAAATCAATCTACAGAAACAGTTATCAAAAGTTGTTTCTGCTTTTTGTGATCATGGCCGCTTGGAGTGATCCTTTAAATGCACAATACCGTAATTTTCACACAGTCGATGTTCAGGTTAATTTCGATCAGCCACTGCGTGAATGGGATGGATTTGGAATCACCTATGTACAGACAGCTCATACCGGTGATTATAATACTTATCCGCAGGAGTATGGCGGCTTTAGTTTACTCGATGAAACGAAAAAGGCAGAAATTATTGATTTGATTTTTGGAGAAAATGGATTAAAACCGGGCATTGCAAAAATTTTTCTTGACCCTTTGCACCAAACAGTTCCCAATGGTAACTACAATCATGAATTATCAACCCGGTATTTATTCGAATTTTACCAGATGGGACTCGAAAAAATGAAAACTTATAACGGCAATCTGACTTTTTTAACAACGCTTTACGGCCCTCCGGCATATATGACTATGCAAAAAAAGATGCGGGGAAGGGATTTCGATATTAGTAAAAAGCAAAACCTGCTCGACTATTTTACCAGTTGGTCGGATTTTCTGGTCCGTGAAAAGAAGTTTCAGCTCAAATATGTTTCGCTACACAATGAAGGAGACGACTGGCGTCGTTGGCCTAACGACGGTATAGGAACGAACTTCGAACACGGACACGATTACAATATGTACTGGTCGCCCAAATTGGTGACCGAAATGATTCCTGCTTTGCGAAATGCGCTGGATAAAAAAGGCTTATATGATGTTCATGTGACACCGGGGGAAACCCAAAACTGGCTAAAGTTTTCGCTGTGGGGTTATGCCGATTCGATTGCAAACAACCAAGAGTCGCTCGATGTACTTGGATTGGTTACATCACATGGTTTTAACGGTTTTACATTTGGACGTTGGTACAGCGGAACCAATAATTTTGGTACACAGTTGCTACGGTCAGAAAAGCCTGGGTTAAAAGCCTGGGTTACGTCAGATAGCTGGGGAAAAATGGACATTAATTTTGCCGCAAATATTTGGGCGCAGGTCTATCAGTGTGAGATAAACGGTTACATTCCCTGGGCGGTTATTCAGCGACCGACTCATTGGGTTAATACCGATCCAAATCCAGGGACTGCCTTTGTGGTGAATGAACAGGGAGAATATTCCATTCAGAAAGGATACTTCTATTACAAACAGTTTTCAAGAGCTGGCCAACCACAGACGACTGTTTCAAAAGTATTTTCGATGGACAGTGAACTGCTCCCAATGGGATTTTCTTCTGAAAA
>CAYWTT010000348.1:0-4817 GCA_964461245.1 uncultured Prolixibacteraceae bacterium
TCCGCATAGGTTCCCTCCAGCAAAAGAAACCTGTACTTGTCTTTCAGTTTGTTTACCTTACCCAGATACTCCTGATAATGTGGTGTTTCATCAATAAGACCCCGGCAGCGGTAGATTTCAATGTCGTTGCGTAATCCTCTTAAAACGGTGAGATTCACCCTTCTTTCGATATCTGTATCATCCCTGATTTCCCTGTCAGAAATGATGACTTCCGGGAAAGTAAGACGGAACCACTCAATAAAGCTGTTCGGGGTTCCCGCGCCGGGAAGATTATGGATAAAATCAGCGTGCTGGGAAGTAACATCTGTTATTCCTTCAGTTCCCAATGCAAAGTTTTTATCTTTCTGACCAATGTATTCATGAATTTTCTTCAAGGCTTCAGCCCTGTCAACAATGCCATTTCTGCTGAGAACCGGAAATTCCCCTCCAATATCCCAGTTTTGTTCCCCGTACATATACCCTAACTGATCATAAAAGACCGCATCGGCACCAAAAGAGAGGGCTCTGTCAGCAAAGCTGAGCAGCATTTTGAGCCATTCGGAATGATGGATATCCGCCACTACAAAACTTCTAGCATTGAAAAAGCCGGTAAAAGTATCATGAGCCTTGAACAAGTATGCTTCCGTATAATCCATTCCTGTATTTCTTTTACAGCAAATCGACTTACCCAATCCTCTCCGGTAATAATCGCTTTCCGTATCAATCAGTTTACCGTTGAAATAGAGCAGCAATTTTCCTCCTTTTTGTCTGAAATCGGCGATTGACTTTTTCCATCCGGCATCACCTCCCTGTTTCTGATCGGTGATGAAATACGAATCGGGATACCCGTTGTCCATGCCCGAATTCCACCATCCGAACGGGAAAACTGTAGTCTCTTGGATGCTTTCGCCCGCTTTCAATATTCTCCCGGGAAGGTCTTCATAACGGAAAAATGTCTCTCCGTATTGATGACGGAAGATGATTCTCTGCCAGCTTTTCATGTCCTGAACCCACAGTGGAGGGGTGGCATGTTTCCACCACTGGTTTGCCCATTTCCTGTAGATCTCGGAGGTCTCATGCCAGCTGCCCGAATAGGGAGCAATTACATTGGCATCACAGCTCCATGTCTGACCGTTGATAATATTGGGATATTTGTAAATTCCTGCTTCAAGCTCATTAAAATCACCTTTGTCGTCGGGGTAAAGTCTCAATCCGTGCCAGGTATCCCGGAACAGCGAATCATGACTCGCAAAGTATAATCCCTCCGTGTTGCCAGGAAAGGCAAAGCAATTGGCCGAAACCACCGAGGGATATTTCAGATCCATCTGGCGGAAATGCTGAGAAGGTCCCATATAAGGTGGATTATTCCCTACTTCCAGGATCTGCTTTTTTGGATTGGCAAAAATCTGACCTCCTAATGTGGTGGTGAGCAGTTGATGATCGGAGGGTAATTGACAATCGGCCACCAATGGATACTGCAACTCCCGGACGATCGTGTGAGGCTCGTTGTTGGCTACCTCTGAGCAAAATCTGACCAGATTGTCTTCCAGATTAATTTTCAGAAAGAGTTTAATATTCACTTCCCCTTCCGGGGTTTCTAAAGAGCGGTATGAAATGAGGATCCGCTCATTTTCCAGTTTGATTTCCGGAATATTGTTTTTTCCTAAAACTTCGATACCCTTATGGTTATCGACATCATAATAAAGCCTCCATAATGGTTTTCCTGAAGCATAGTTATGACCTGTCAGGAGATTCTTTAAAACAAGCAGATTGCCGGAATCATCCAGTGCGATTTCTATTTTCTGGTTTCGCAACACAGTTGTGGCGCCATTTACATTATTCATGAAAAAAAGTGAAACGAAAATATATTTCAGGTACCTCAGTCTTCTCATGGTCTTATCCTCATTTATTTAAATTCCTCTTTTCTGATATTTTGAAAAATCGGCAACTACCAGCTGAAAAGTCGATTTCATGTTCTCTGCTGTACTTTTTCCGGTCTTCATCACCCAATAACCCGGTCAGCTGAAATTTCCCAGGCAACCTTATTCTCCTTTTTCCTGGCCTGGAGGATGAAACCGACAAATAACTCTGGTTGGCATATACCACATCGCCCTCCTCACTGTAGATATGCACACCCGCATTCTTTGCAAAATATTGAACAACCTGCCACGGAGCGGGTGGAACACAGCATAAAACGGTGGTAAAATGAGGTTCCCTTCTTTCACACAAAACGTTGAACCCATCTTTAGTGCGGCCAAACACCGAATCAGCGCCCTGTTTGACATACACATATGGAGACAGGGTGGTACCCTTGTATTCCATAACCGTATTTCCGCAATTTATCTCTACTGAAGAAACCGGATTTTCATCCAGGATTCCGACTTCCATGCCGGTCAGCCGGGAAACCCCGTCCACGGAAATTATATCATTGATCAACCCCGGAGCGTAAATCCAAAACAAGGTCCTTCCGTTATTCATACATTTTTCATTGATGGTTTGCCGGGTTTTCTGATCCATATACACGGCATTCAGAAAGACAAACAGTTTATAACGGGAAACATCCAGATCTTTCAGATCTTCAATCAGGTAGATATCATAAGGAGCTCCCAGTTTGCCCAGATGATGCATCTGCGGTCCGATCCACGTATTTTTCCGGGTGGAAGTACCTACATATACCAGCGATTTTTCACAAACCAGCAGACAGATTTCAGCTACCGATTTTCTGGGTAGATGGAGACTTTCATCTCCGATTTTCTGCATTTCGCTGAATTGATTCAGGAAGGACTCATGATCATACCATCCTCCCCAAAGGTCGAACCACCAGTTTGCCGATCCAGTGCAGATCACCCTTGAAAAAACAGCCTTTAACAGTTCAGCCGATTTTTCAACGGAGTCAGGGCCGAGCCAGCCGGGAAGGTCATATTCATGGTAAGGATCAATGTCAGGCTGAAGCTGGGAAATCCATTTACTCATCGATGTCCGGGTATCGGCTTCATAGTAAAAAAGTTTCCCCGCAAGCTGAATGGAATCGGTTTCGGTTATGAAATGCATGTCATTTTCCCCGAGAACCGTATTTTTTCCGGCACCGTTAGTACAGGTGAAAAAATCGATATAGGGAGATTTTAACATTTTATGCAGAGCATAATGATCTCTCCATTCTGCCAGGGTATATCCATAGAACACCCCCGTAAACAGTTTCCCGTTACTCTCTTCTTTCACTGCCTTACAAAGCATATCCAGACTTTCCACAATTTCATCACATCTGAACAGATGAAAATCGATAGCCAGACGCGAAACATCAGGATCATAAAAAATACCTGTTACGCATTGGTCTCTTTCATCAGGCGTCGGAATTTCAATTTTCTCAATCTCCTTTTTGAACAACAGCCTGATCTGCCCTTCATCGTGGTTATACTTATTCAGTAGCCATTGTCTGAACCTTTTCAGTGAAACCATGCTGTAATCGCCAGGTCCCATCCAGTTATGGGGAACAGATTCTTCGGTCTCTCCTGCGGTAAGATGAATGCCGGCAATTCTTCCGGAATAGGGTGCATTCCGGAGATGTTTCACGATGTTTTTAAGAATTTCAGCGGTTTCCTCCCTCCAAAGCAGCGAAGAGAAAGACTGTCTTTGAGGATGACCTGAAAACGACCGGTTGGTTTCTGCAGGATGAAAACTGCACCACCATCCAGGAACATCACAATATATCCTGGGGAATATCCAGGCATCGGGTGCTACCTCCACAATTTCCAGGATGCTCTTATCCAGGAGGTCATAATCGATTTTCCCGGGAGCATCCCAGATTCCCTTTTTACCCAGGCTCACTTTACCCTTCCGGTAACCTGCATAGAAACCGTCACCTAAAGTAATACTTAGGCTGTAAAATTTCATCCCGGTTTCCGCAATATGCTTATATCTGGATTGTTTGGGATAATAAGAGATAAAAGCCATTGGAAAGCAAGGTTTGTTTCCGATAAAAAGGGTAGGTTTTCCATTGTAATCCATCACTTTGGCATCCCATTCCCCGGACAGGGAACCCAGAGGTGACCCCGGATTTTGCAGACCGGTTACTTCAGTTGATTCAAAGGCGTTCGGATCACCATACACAAAAGAAGTGGAACCAGCGCCTATAAGCATTGCTCCTCCTGCATTTCTGATGTTTCTGATGAAGTTCCGCCGTTGCATGGTTGATATCTATTTGATTTTTTCACAATACAGTTTCTGCTTCTGAGGTTTAACCCGGGATAATCAGGACTGAAAATCCCGATTATCCCCAAGTAAAACTCTAATCAAAGCTTTATACTTAAACTAACCTCTATGGTGAAAATTATCTGTTAATAGTATCCCGGATTCTGCTCTTCCTCGTTCGAACCCTTGTTCTGAAGCCTGTCGATATGGTTCTGAGGTATCGGGCGCAGTTTATGCCATTCTTTTACGGCAGCATAGCAACGTCCATTGTATTTCACAATCCGGTCTAAGAATGTTTCCGTCCTTACCAGGTCGAAATATCTTTCATCATCCCCTGCGAATTCACGGGCACGTTCTTCCAGGATGAAATCACGCAGTTTCTCAAAACTGTTGATTCTGTCGGGTGTGATCATCATGGCTGCTTCCGTACTCTTGGTAAGATCAGCTTTACTTCCGCCATCAGCCTCATAGAACTGTTTGGGTTTCACTTCCCCCTCTTTATAGGCTGCCCGTTTTCTTACCACATTGATCAGTTCGGCAGCTTTGGGATAATTACCCTTTCGGCCGTACGCTTCTGCAGCGATCAGATAGCTTTCACTCAACCAGAGCAGTTCAAAGTCGAGGCTCCCGTTTCCGGAACTCTGTCCGGC
>CAYWTT010000349.1:0-4767 GCA_964461245.1 uncultured Prolixibacteraceae bacterium
AAGGTGAAGTCTTGACCTCAGCCTCCCATTCAAAATTATGTACCTTTGCAGTTGACCTGGAAAGGATCATTCCTTCTGTACCTGAACAGATTAAGGTTCCTTCTTCAGAATTGAAACTCTGGGGATTCCGGATTAAATTCCAATTTTCAAGGTCTTTGCCATTGTATAACTCCACCCATTGATTCCGGGAGCAGGTGCAAGAAGTAAAACAAAAGACAGCTGAAAACAACAGGATACAACAGTACTTTTTCATAAAGTTTCTTTTAGTTCCGGCTTAAAGGTAACAATCTTTATGAAAAGCAGCCCCACCGATTTATGTTGATTTATAATTATGCTGTGGTACCGGACTCAAAAGACCCGATTAATTCACTGACATTCCGGAAGGTTGCCCTTCCGGCAAGAAAATTTGGGATTGCTATTCCGGCTGTCGGTCTTTGTTAGCCGGGGTGACCAATTTATTGTATTCATCTTCAGTGATAACCTCCGCCTTGTAACCTTTGTTTTCAATCGCCTTGGCAAGCGAAGCCACAGAGTTCTTTTTTCCATCAAAGACGACTTTCACGGTATTGGAAACATGGTCTACTTTCAAATCCTTCACCCCCTTCTCAAACCGCAACTGCTCGAAAATGGTATTTTCGCAACCGGCACAATGCATACTGCTCTTGTAGCATGCCGTTATGGGGGTGGTTTTTTGTGCCCTGACATGAAACATCGATGCCGACATCAACAGAATGGATAACAATAACACAATTCTTTTCATTTCTATTCATAATTAAGGGTAAATCTGATTCCGGCGTATATTCTTCTTCCCATCACCGGGCCCCAGATATTCGTGGCATCAAATCCCGGAAGATAAGGATTATCGGCACCCAGTACCGGATGATCCTGGGTGAAATCAGTGAGATTCTCCGATCCCAGGTAAATGTTCAAGTACCTGAAAAAACGGGAAATCTGCAAATTCATCAAAGTATAAGAAGGGAATTCAGAAGACATCGATTCTCCGTCGGATCCTGCACCGGAAGCATGATAGACAGGGAGTCTTCCTCCTCCGTTCAATTGGATGGTAAAATCAAACATCCATTTCTTCAGTCTGGAAGTATAATTTGCAGTGATCAATCCCTTATACCGGCTTATATAAGGTTTTTCACGCAGCAGTCCGTCAATGGTCTGTTTTATATCATTTGACCTGTATGCCACTGTCAGGTCGAGATTCCGGATCACCGGATACCGGACTTCCACCTGAGAAGTGTTGGCAAATGATTTCCCGTTCAGAGGATGAAGGAAAATTGTTTCTGCTGAAGATTCCTTATCCACCACCAATTGTTTCAGGAAATCAGTCCGGAAATATTCAGCCGTGATCTGAAGATCCCTTTCCAGTAACCGGTACTTCTGGATAAAGCTGATCCCGAAATTCCAGGCCTCTTCCTGAATTTGCTCCATAAAACCGAGTGAACGGGAATTGGCCAGCAGGTAACTGTTCTCAGCCAGGACATTGGAGGTCCGGTATCCTTTTCCTGCACTTGCACGCAGGGTAAACCGCGGATCGGGCTGATACCGCAAATGAGCCCTGGGTGTCACAAACAAATCATAAATGTTGTGTAAATCGGCACGAATACCGGCCATCAGGGTAATTTTTCCGGAAGGTTTGAACGTATATTCAGAGAAAACTCCGGGAACCGATTCGAAACGGCCGGCACGCCCACTATTCAGGATTTCTTTAAAATGGTCATAAAAATAACTTACTCCGGAATTCAACACATGTACAGATTTGTTGTCCAGATCCTGGGTAAGGATCAGGTTGGCATAGTATCTTTTTTCATTCCCGTCATAATTATTCAATCCATAAAATGAATTCATATCGTGAACAGCAAAATCGGAGAGCAATGCAAGTGCTGTATGACCGGAGGCCCAGGTATTTCCAATCTTAAAGGATGCCTCAGCCATATGATTGGTTATACCGGTACCATAAGGATTAGACTGTCTCCTGGCCATTTCTCTCCTGAAATCGGTTTCACCCCCCAACCGGTCATCCCACAAGTAATGCAAATCACCGTGAATCATCAGCCCTTTTTGGTTGTTGAATTTCCAGGCGTTGTAAAAGTGTGCCTGACTGACCAGAGGTTGGTCCATAAAACCGTCGTGGTTTTGGTCCACCCGGGTTGAAATGTTTTCCACATGCAGAAAGAGGCCGGTGGTCAATTTGTCCCCGATCAGGCGTAAGTTGTGGTTGGCATTGAATTCCAATTTGCCGTCTGCATCGGCATATCCGTTCAGATGCAGTTTTTCTTTGCTGTCAGGCTTCTTATAAGCCACATTTATTTGCCCCGTGATGGATTCATATCCGTTGACGACCGAGGAAGTTCCCTTGGAAACCTGAATAGATTCCATCCAGGGCCCGGGGATATAAGTCAATCCGAAGTTGGTCGCCAATCCCCTGAAATTGGGTATGTTCCCGGTTTGAAGTTGAGAGTAAATGCCATCCAATCCAAGTAGTCTGATTTGTTTGGCACCCGTGACCGCATCGCTGTAACTGACATCCACCGACGGGTTGGTCTCAAAACTTTCGGCCAGGTTACAACAGGCAGCCTTGAGCAACTCAGCCCCGTTGATCGTTTCGGTCAATATAGGGGCAAATGAGGAAATGTTCCTCCCATTGTTTTTTTTAACCACCTTTACTTCAGGGAGTTCCAGATCTGACTGCAATACCACCTCCACAGTACCGCTACCGCCCGTGTTGACTTTTTGGGTCCGGTACCCCACAAAACTGAACACCAGCGTTTGATTTCCCTCTTCCTTTCCGATGGAAAAGGTTCCATCTTTTTCCGAAACAGTACCCAGGCTGCTGTTATCCCAATAAATATTAACCCCGGGCAGGATTACCCGGTTCCCGCCCTCCATTCCGTATACCCTGCCTGTTACATCCTGAGAGAAGGAAATAAAGGGAAAAAGTAGCAGATGAATGAAGAGTATGAGTGTTGATCTATTTTGCACATTTCCCATGGTCCAAAAATAAAAGATAAAAATATCTTAAACTGTTAACCGGAAGTTAACGTGCAAAAAAAACCGCACCGTGAAATTCAGTGCGGTTTTTCAGGAACAGGGACCGGGATTATTTCAACTGGTTGCAGGCATCAATCAGTTTTTGAGCATTCGGATTGGCCGGATCCAGTTTAACAGCCAGGTTCAGCACTTCAGTTGCTTTTCCGAATTCTGCCTTCACCTTTTCAAGTTCCGATTTGTATTCGGCATCTTCTGTTTTTAACTTACCCTCATTTACCTTCGTATTAGCAGCATTAAGAATTTCCACTCCACCTTTATACAGGGCATTTCCTTCACCCACATACACTCCGGCGAGAGCTGTGGCGATTTTTTTATTTTCAGGGAATTTTTCATTGGCTGCGACCAATGTCTGTTTAAAACCTTCATCGTTATCAAGTTTCTTATATGCCATGGCTTTGTTCATCAGGGCATCTTCAGGTCTGAATCCTGCTGTATAAGCCTGGTCAAAAAAGCTGATCGCCTTTTCGTAATTCCCAAGTTTAAAAGCAGTTACAGCAGTATTCATAATCAAAGATCCTGGTTTATCTTCAGAAAGTTCCAGCGCTTTTTCAAAAGATGCCAACGCATTGGGAAGATCTTTCATTTTATTATAGATCACGGCTTTATTCTCGTAACATTTGGAAACGTTGATCCCGGAAGCAGCATCTTCAGTTCCGGCCTGGATTGCTTTGTCGAAATAACTGAGGGCAGCTTCATTCTTTTCTGCCTGCATGGCAGCAAAAGCAATGTTGAAATTAATTGATTTGGGTACCTGAACATCCCCAAGATTCGACATCGCCTTATCATACATCTCAAATGCCTCTGCATATTGGTTGGCTTTAAGTGCTTCATTGGCCTTGTTAATCAAGTCTGCAGCATCTTGACCAAAGGCTGTAAGTGAGAAAAGGATTGCAACAACAAAGGATAAACTCTTTTTCATCTTCTTAACGGTTAATTTTATGGATAATTCATTTAAAATTCAGAGATCCACCTCAAAGTCTCAAAATAATCATATAGTAATGACTTTTCCAAATATTTTTTCTGGAACTCTTTATTATTTGCTGATTTTTTTTAATCAAAAAAAGTGCCGGATTTTTTAAACTCCCGAAGGAATTATGTTTATTTATCAGCCAGTTAATAAGATTAATACAGAGAGAAACGTTTCCCTTGCCGGCATTTCTGAAATAAGGAGCGATCGCATGTGGATACATAACATAAACAAAAATGACAAATCCCATGAAGCTACTTCCGTCGGGGAGTGATCACGGATTGAACTGGTCTGGATTCCAAAATTCGAGAATACTCCTGCACATTTCAATTCCTGCTGCAGCTTTCCGATGGCCCGTGTCCAGTTCGAGGCAGTTCCTGAAACAGTTTATGGCATTACCCCAATTCCCCTTTTTCTGTTCCAGCAGCCCTTTCAGGTACCACCAGCCGGCGATAGCGGGATGGTAGGAGTCTGACAGCATCCGCTCCGCATCTGATACCCGGTTGTCATATATCCATTTTTCAATTGCGGCAAGCAGGTCATGGAGTTCCCGGGTTTCCGGAAAAGCCCGCATCAGGGATATAACTGACTTTTCCACAGCCGATTCAACCAGTTCAGCCGCTCTTTCCATCGATTCCCTTAAGTCAAGTGAGGGATGGGTAAGAGTGATCATTTCATCAAACATCTCGCCCGCGCCCGGATCACAGGATCCACAGACTGCCACCACGGTTTTTCCGGCT
>CAYWTT010000350.1:0-4760 GCA_964461245.1 uncultured Prolixibacteraceae bacterium
CGGTTCACATAACTCATCAGACAGTGTGTGGTCATGGCCGTTTCATACTGGCGAAAGAAAATCACTTCCTTGTTGCTGCTCAGGTCCTTGGATGAAAAGATGGCCCTGTAATTGTTCTCGATCGAGTAGGAACCCGCATTTCCGTCGATAACCTGGCCGGCAGCCCATTTTGCCTTTTCAAAGCAGGTCTTGGCCATGGCTGTATTGTTTAGGTGGTATTTGAAAATGGAACCGAAATATAGCAGCCGGTCCGACATCAAACCCAACACGGTAGCCCGATTGACCTGAAGGGTCCCGTCGTTCAGACGGACGTTATTGGCGGCGAACTCAAAATCGGCAATGATATTGGTCACTACTGTTGCCAAGGGATCACGGGGTTTGAAAAGGGCGGCGCTATCGGACATTTCCACGGGCTTGTCATACCATGGTACATCGCCAAACTGGCGGGCCATATCGCTGTATTCCAGGGCACGGAACATCCTGCCTATGCCTCTCCAGTGGTTTTTTGCTGCATCAGCCATCTTCACCCTTTCCAGACGGTCGATCAGGATATTGACTTTGCGTACATAGGTAAAAGTCCATGCAGTACTGGTGGTGGGAGTAGTCTTGGTCCATGCACCCAATGCTGCGAAGTCATCATTGAACGATTCACCTGAGAAGTGGAGTCCCCAGGTCCATCCGCTGCCGTAGCCGGTAAAATAGTCGGTGTAACAATTCTGTGCATACAGTCTGACATTGGATTCCGAAACCCAGAAACCGTCATCCGTAAGGGATGAAAGCGGGGGTTTGTCAAGGAAATCTGAACAACTGGTCAGAAACAGTGCCGACGCCATTAAAATATATACTATCTTTTTCATGATTTAAGCTTTTTCTGTGTTGAACTAAAACGTTAACTGCATTCCGAAGGAGACGGTGCGGTGATAGGGATATCCACGTCCATACATACGGGTATCTGCAGTACTGTGCATCCCCACTTCAGGGTCAAGAGGAACAACTCCCAGCTTATCCAGTTCAAACAGGTTTTCACCACTGGCATAAATGCGCAGCTTCTGTATTTTTACCCGGTGAGTCAACACCGAGGGAACGGTATATCCGAGGGTCACATTCTTCAGCCGACAATAGGCCAGATTCTGCAGATAACGGGTTTGGATACGGAAGTTATATACGTTGCTGGTTTGAGCGGATGTGGCCGGGCGGGGATAGAAGGCATCCGTGTTGTCTTCGGTCCAGTAGTCCATCTGGTGGGCATACCAGGCTTCAGCCATGTCATATCCCGGAATGGTCACGTTACCGGTAGCCCAGTATTTGCGTTTTCCGACACCCTGCAGGAAGACGTCCAGGTCAAAGCCTTTCCAGTCGGCAGCTAACCGGAATCCATACAGCAACCTGGGTTGTTCATTCCCGATCACCTTCAGGTCACCATGATCGCTGAGCGTGTTCAATCCGTAGTAAATGGTGGAGTCGCCGTTCAGATCCTTGAATTTTACATCGCCCGGGGCATAGGTGAAGGAACTGCTCTCAAGCTTGGTCTGCGTGGGGATTCCGGCATTCAGAACCCACTTATTGGTGGTGGTGTTCAGCGTGAAATCCTCTTTCTGGAATAACCGATCGGTTTCAAATCCCCAGATCTCACCGACGCTTTTCCCTTCATAGTTGCTGGTGACCACCGGGTCGGAAGCAGAAGCGAACTTGGTGATTTTGGTCAGGTAATCTGAAAGGTTGGCCGAAACCGTAAAGTGGAAACCGTTATCAAAGGTGTGAGTGAAGTCCACGATGGCTTCCCATCCCTTGGTACTGAGTTCTCCGTAGTTCACCATGGGTGAAGTGGCACCGAACGAACTCGGTACTACCTGTCCGGCACCCAGCATATCGAGAGTCTGGCGGTTATACCATTCGAATACCAGTCCGAATTGGTCATCCAGGAAGCGGGCATCCAAACCCACATCAAAGGTCTGGACAGTTTCCCAGGTCAGGTCAGGATTCAGGGTGCTGGGAACTCCGGCATAGGAGGTGTTCTTGTTACCGATCAGCCAGGAAGAGGTACCCACCGATATACTGGAAAGGAACTGTCCCGAAGGTACGGCCTGGTTACCGACCCTGCCCCATGAAATCCTGGGCTTCAGGGAGTTGATGTAATGTTTGAGCGGTTTGAAGAAAGGTTCTTCCGAAATCCGGTAACCAATCGAAGCCGATGGGAAAAATCCCCACTGGTTATCTCCCATGAATTTGGAGGTTCCGTCGTACCTGCCGTTCACTTCAATCATGTACCGGTCTTTGTAGGTATAGTTGATGCGTCCGAAGAATCCTGCCAGTGCCGATTTGGAATGCGATCCGGAAACGAACTGGTCACCGGTGGCCAGGGCAATTTCCGGGTGGGTGTAGTCAAGCACCCCTTTCCGCTGAGACCAGTGATATTTGTATTCCGAAGCTTCGATATTGGTACCTCCCATAATCTTGAACCAATGCTCGTTGATTCTGTTTTCGTAGGTAACCACGCTGTTCAGCACATATCCGACTGTGCGGCCCAGATCTTCCGACACATAATCGTAAGAGGTGGTATAAGCCTTGTACATGGTGGTGGGATCAGCTACGTTGGCTGCTGTCGGGGCAGTATAGATGTCAAGGGCCCACGGAATTCCACCCACAGTGCTGTTGGTCTCAAAATTGGTGTTGTAGGTGTAGTCCACATCGATCGACAGACCTTTAATGGGTTTGATTGTCGTACCCAATGTATAACGGTGATACCATATATCTTTGTCCATATACTTGGCCTGCTCATATTCGTTGACCGGATTACGGAAGGGTAATCCCTTGTAAGTGCCGTAAAAATAAGAGGGTTGCCAGCGGTAAAGCGTGAAAAGAGGGGTATAGGTGCCCCCACTCAGGGAGAACGGGGTTCTCAGCAGCGATTTGGTAAGCTGTGCACGAGCCCGGATGGTCAGCCAGCTGTTTACATCAGAATTGATGCTGGCGTTGAGATTATACCGGTCGTATGAATCCGGCTTGGGTTTGAAGATACCGGTCTGATCCAAAGTACCCAGACTGATATTGTAACTGGTGTTTTGGGAGCCTCCGTTCACCGACAGGTTGTGCGAAGTCTGGGGTGTCCACTGGCTGAAAAAGAGTTTCTGCACATCCCAGTCACGGTATCCTTCCATATAACCCACATACATCTCAAAATCACGTCCTCTCTCCATCTCCCTGGAGAGACCTTCGCCACGGCCATATTGCTGCGACCAGGCTTTCATCCTCTCAATGATCTCATTATTGTATCTCAAACCACCAATGGTACCGACATATTCTGTAGCCGGATTGTTGTGGCGGGCGGCCGTCAGGTAGGCCAGCGCACTTTCCCATGCCAGCGCCATTTCAGGAAGATTGGCCGGGGTGGAAAATGCAAAGTTGTTGGTGTAGTTCACCCTGATGGTTTCATCTCTTTTCCCGCTTTTGGAGGTGATCAGTATCACCCCGAATGCAGCCCTCGCCCCGTAAATGGCGGAGGAAGCAGCATCCTTCAGCACCGAAATTGATTCAATGTCATCAGGATTGACATAGTTCAGGTCAGGGATCGGTACATTGTCCAGCAGGATCAGCGGGGTGGATGCCGAGTTCAGTGAACCGGTCATACCGCGCATGTTGATGGTCGGGGCTGAACCGATGTTCCCCTGGGTCGTGGTAATGATCAGACCGGGTGTGGCGCCCTGGAGGGCACGACCCACGTCGGTGATCGGACGGCTGGCCAGTGTCTTGTTCACATCCACATTGGCCACGGCGCCGGTCAGGTTGGCTTTCTTCTGTGTACCATACCCGACAACCACCACCTGTTCCACATCGAACGACACAGCCTGCAGGGAAACATTGATCACGCTCCGGTTACCCACGGGAATTTCCTGGGTGGTCATCCCCACATAGCTGAAAACCAGCGTGGCACCCTGCCCGACGTTGAGCTGGTATTTGCCGTCCAGGTCGGTTATGGTCCCTACCGCGGTTCCTTTAATGGATACAGATACGCCCGGTAAGGTTTCGTTGGTTTTGGCATCCACAACCTGTCCCCTGACGGTTGCCTGTTGTGCTCCGGAAACCTGCGGCAGCAGGAGACAGAGCACGGTCAAACACATTAAAAAGATTGTCTTCATTACATTTCAGTTTAGTTTTAGTAATTAGTAATCTGTTTTATTATGAAACTTGAGAGAGCTGTAAATTTGGTTTTCATCATGGTCCCTTTCATTCCGTTTGATTTGTCAGTTCGTTTTCTGTAAATAAATTTAAAACAAATTTGTTATTTTGTAATACATCTTTTTATGATTTTTTAACAGTTTTTGAAAGTTTTTTTTAAAAAATGTGGGATCAGGGTATTCATTGTTTTTTCAGTAGAAATAGTGATTTGGAAAAAATTTCGCCCTGCCCGGCTACATCATTTGCCCGCGCCGGTATGGACGAGCTCAGGTGGGCACAGCGCAACTTGGTTTCTGATGGGGTGAATTCACTTCTGCAAAGATTAGGCGGCTGCGCTGCCGGAATGTGCATGCCAGGAGTATTTATGCTTCCGGGTTTTAATCAATTATGAAGACATCCTCAGCTTTTTTAAACTTACGAAACTTCATAAACTTGCTCCATTGTCACTGGAAACAAAACTGGTCAATGCAGCCCGGATTAATCCTTGCGGTTGATCAGAACGGGACTATCCCGATCCCGGGACGCTGAGTCAGAATAATCTTGCCGTTGATTACCTTGATCCCGTCAAAGACATCATTGGAAAT
>CAYWTT010000351.1:0-4757 GCA_964461245.1 uncultured Prolixibacteraceae bacterium
AAAGGATTTCTTTATAATTCGATAACTGCCAAAAGAGCCGGCGTAGGATTAACAGGCAACGCTTCCCGAAACGGTTTCACCAGCCTGCCTGATATCGGCACACACAATCTGTATGTGGAAGCAGGTACCAGTACTCCCGAAGAAATTGTGCAAAAAACCGACAGGGGCCTATGGCTAAAGGAGGTAACCGGATATGGCATCAATCCGGTAAACGGAAATTTCAGTGGAGGCGCCAGCGGGCTTTGGATCGAAAACGGTAAAGTCAAACATCCGGTGAGAGGAGTGACCATCGCCGGAAATGCAGCCGATATCCTGAATGGCATTGACATGATGGGTAATGACCTGGATTTGCTGAAGCAAAAGATCACTCCTACATTCAGGGTGGCAGAAATGCAGATCGGAGGGAAATAATAATCCTGATTCCGGATTAAACCCTGTTCCCTTTTATGTGCCAGAAAAGCCTAAAATGAGAGAGATTCTAAACTCTCTTCAGATTGTTTCGGACTCATGATCTGGAACAGCAAATAAAAAAACGACAAGGGTAAACAGAATATTGAATTCCTGAGCAATCAGAAAACTGTAGAATGGTCTTCTGCTTTCCATGGCTTTCAGGTCAGCAAAGCAGGTTTCCAGACCGATGATGACAAAGGCCAGGTTGAACCAGAAATTACTGAACGATTAGATCACTTTACCTGAATTGGCAGCCGTTTAGGGAGACAGCACAAACAAAAACAACAGCGAGGCCAGGATAAATCTCAGCACAAATTTCGGGAAGTGCTCCCATATTACTCCAATCGATACCCTTTCCTTGTCTCCATTCTCTTTTTCCGGTAAGTCCAGAATACTGAAATGGCAAAGGCCGCCAGTCCAAACAAAACATTCTGCGAAAATTTAACGATAGTGGCATATTTGAGGCCGGGTTCCCCGGTGATGGTGTCGGCAGCAAACACAGCACCCGTGGAGTCAATGGTTCCCCCCAGCCATGCTCCGGTAACCACTTCGGAAAGTCCGATCCAATGGGCCAGCATAAGCTTGAAAATCATCATGGGAATGGCGATGATCAGCACCAGGGAAATGAGAAATACAATCTCCGGGAATCATGTAAGTATAAATTGGTATTTCAATACCGAATCACAAATGAAACCGGCTTTCCGGAACTGATTCCTGAAAAGGATGAAGCCGGTGGGGAGTGTGGAGCCCGGGCAATTTCCATCCATTAAGCTTAATGATGAAATACAGTTCAATAAAATAAGAGGGAACAATTCACAGTTTTGTAAAGGAAGTTAGAAAGAGGGAGTTAAATTTGCAATCACAACCATTTACAAATGAACATGAAACTGAGACTGACACTTTGCATTTTTGCAGCCTCGTTGTTTTTTGCCGTGACGGCAGAAAAAAGAGAGGTTTCCGATAAAGCGCTGGAAAACGGTTTTATTACGCCCCCTGATTCTATCCAGACCAGTGTATATTGGTACTGGATTTCTGACAATATTTCAGAAGAAGGTGTTGTTAATGATCTTCTTTCCATGAAGAAAGCCGGTATCAACAGGGCTTTTATTGGGAACATCGGACTTAGTGACGTCCCCTACGGAAAAGTAAAAATGCTCAGTGAAGAATGGTGGAAGATCGTTCATACAGCCTTGAAAACAGCTACCGGGTTGAATATTGAAATCGGGATTTTCAATTCTCCCGGGTGGAGCCAGTCGGGTGGTCCCTGGGTGAAAGCCAGCGAGGCAATGCGTTATCTTACCGCGTCAGAGCTGAGAGTAACCGGACCTCAGCAACTTATCCGGAAGTTGGAAAAACCGGCCGATCCTTTCCAGGATGTGAAACTGATTGCTTATCCGGCCCCAAAGGATGACCGGCTTGTTTTAAATACCCTTAACGGGAAAATCAGCTCAGTACCCTCCGTTTCAGGTTTATCTGCCATCTTTGACGGGGACAGCAAAACAGGGATTACTTTCCCTGATGGAAATGAATTCATTATTGAGATGGAAGTTCATAATCCCTTTGTTGCCCGCAGCCTTTCAGTCCGGACTACCGAACATCCCCTGAATGCCACGGCGGTCCTTCAGGTGAAAGAATCCAGCGGCATCTACCGTGATCTGGCTGCTTTTCAGATCAACCGGTC
The DNA here is from genome assembly GCA_964461245.1 of uncultured Prolixibacteraceae bacterium. Taxonomy (GTDB): domain Bacteria; phylum Bacteroidota; class Bacteroidia; order Bacteroidales; family Prolixibacteraceae; genus UBA1413. Next base: position 2,132 of record CAYWTT010000351.1, read on the forward strand.
CAATCCGGCATTGAATGTTGGATTTGACCCATATGCCCCAGTGGTGATCTCTTTTCCGGAAACCCGGTCAACCTCCTTTAGGCTGATCATAAAGGGAACAAAGCCCGAAGCCGGTTTGTCGGAAATAGCACTTTCTGCAGCTCCCAGGGTGGAACGTTATGCTGAGAAGACCCTGGCCAAAATGCATCCCACGCCCCTGCCCTACTGGCAGGAATACCAATGGGCTCCCCAGCCCGAGCCCAGGGACAGGGCCACCCTGATCAACGGTAGCGGAGTGATCGATATTTCGAAAAATCTGTCGCCAGATGGGACGCTGACCTGGGAAGTTCCGGAGGGAGAGTGGATCATTCTCCGCACCGGCATGACCCCGACAGGCACGCAGAATAGCCCGGCCTCCCCCGAAGCTACAGGTTACGAGGTCGACAAAATGAGCAGGGAACACACGGAAAAACATTTTTACGGGCACATGGGTGAAATCCTGAAACGAATACCTGAGGCTGACCGAAAATGTTTCAAAGTGGTGGTCCAGGACAGCTATGAAACCGGAGGGCAGAATTTTACGGACGGATTTCTGGAAGAATTCAAGCAGCGGTACGGTTACGATCCCGTCCAATATTTGCCTGTATTTATGGGATTTGCAGTAAACAGCCGTCAGCAGTCAGACCGCTTTCTCTGGGATTTACGCCGCTTGGTAGCCGACAAAGTGGCTTATGACTATGTCGGTGGGCTGAGAGACATAAGCCACAAATACGGGTTGCACACCTGGCTGGAATGCTATGGTCACTGGGGTTTTCCGAGTGAATTTCTGATGTATGGAGGACAGTCGGACGAGATAGGCGGCGAATTCTGGAGTGAAGGAGATCTGGGCAATATCGAAAACCGGGCAGCCTCCTCCTGTGGCCACATTTACGGTAAAAATAAAATCTCTGCCGAGTCCAATACCTGCGGAGGCCGCGCGTTCAGCCGGTACCCGGCCACGATCAAGCAGCGGGGCGACCGTTTCTTTGCCGAAGGGATCAACAACACCCTCCTGCACGTTTATATCACCCAGCCTTATGAGGAAAAATTTCCCGGGATGAATGCCGGATTCGGCAATGAATTCAACCGGAAAAACACCTGGTTTTCCCAGATCGATGTGTACATCCAATATCTGAAACGCTGTAATTTCATGCTCCAGCAAGGATTGAATGTGGCTGATGTCGCTTATTTCATCGGGGAGGATGCTCCGAAAATGACGGGAATCACCGATCCTGCGCTTCCTCCAGGATATCAGTTCGATTACATGAACGCCGAAGTGATAGAAAAGTATATGACAGTCCGGAATGGACTGATCACCCTGCCCCACGGAACGCAGTACCGTATCTTGGTTTTGCCGAAGCTTGAAACAATGCGTCCGGAGCTGCTGGCCAAGATCAGTCACCTGGTAAAAGAGGGGGCGGTGGTGATGGGGCCTGCCCCCGTCAGATCGCCCAGTTTGCAGGATCAGCCTCATGCGGATCTCCAGGTGCGGGAAATGGCCGCCAGATTATGGGGTAACGTGGATGGGGTAAATGTGAAATCCCGGAAATTCGGGAAGGGGTTCATCCTGAACGGCATGAGCATGGAAGAGGCATTTGCCCTGATCCATTGTGTGCCAGACTGCAGGCTACCCGGAGACCTTTCCGTCCATTACGGACATCGTACATCGGCGAAGGGTGAGATTTACTTTTTAACGAATCAGACCGGTGAAACCCGGTTTATCACCCCGGAATTCAGAGTTAAAGGAATGCAGCCTGAACTTTGGGAAGCTACCACCGGATCCATCCGCAAGCTTCCGGCTTACGAGCAAAACGGGATGTCCACAGCTGTACCATTAAAGCTGGCTCCTTTTGAAAGCATTTTCATCGTTTTCCGCTACCAGGCAGGACCAGCTTCCGCCAGGGGAGTGGAAGCCAACTATCCGGAACCTGTTTTGTTGACCGCCCTGAATGGCCCATGGACCGTCCATTTTGACGCTTCACAGCGGGGACCTGAAAAACCGGTCGTATTTGAAACCTTGCAGGATTGGACCACCTCTTCCGATGAACGCATCCGGTACTATTCGGGAACCGCGGTATACTCAAGCAGTTTTAACCTGGATCAACTACCCGAAGGAAAGCGGATCCTGATCGACCTGGGAAGTCTGACGGCCATGGCTAAAGTCACCGTCAACGGATCCTATGCCGGTGGGATATGGACGGCACCAAGGGCGCTTGACATCACCCGACTGGTTAAAGCAGGCGCAAATGATCTGAAAATCGAAGTGGTCAACACCTGGGTAAACCGGCTGATTGGGGATCAGAAACTTCCTGAAAAACACCGGCCTACCTGGTGCCCGAAAAACCCCTATAAAGCTGACAGTCCGCTGCAACCTTCCGGATTGTTTGGTCCGGTGTCTGTTTCAAGCATCATGTACTAATTTTAAGACAATGAAAAACAAGAAATTATCCTATTGGAAGGGTATACTGGCAGTTATTCTGATGCTGGTTTTCTGGGCTGGTCCTGGTACAGCTCAAAAAAGGAAGGTAAAACCTGTCGCTCCGGAGGATTCATCTGCTGTTTCCAAAGAAAATAATTACAAGGACATTTTCCCCGACACGTGGGTGGC
>CAYWTT010000352.1:0-4746 GCA_964461245.1 uncultured Prolixibacteraceae bacterium
CACCAGCACCCTGGTCCTCTCTTTTCTGGCGCACTACACCCCGGTTTATGTCACCGCTCTGTTCGTGAATGGCTACGAAAATACCGCAGGAATCGCCGTCAAAACGATATTCTGCCTTGGTGTAACCAATTTTTTTGATCACATTCCGGGTAACTTCCTGGACATCAACATAGGTGTTTGATTTCACTTCGCCCGCGATTACCACCTGACCGGTTGTAACCAGTGTTTCAATAGCCACTTTTGATTCGGGATCATAGGCCAGAAACTGGTCCAGTAAAGCATCGGAAATCTGGTCGGCCACTTTGTCCGGATGGCCTTCGGATACGGATTCACTTGTAAATAAATAACTCATTGTACATAAATTAAAGTGCCTACCTATGTATGCACGGTTTACAATCAACAAACTACAGGACGGATGATTGAATAACAAGCGTAAAGCCGGATTGTTTTAGCATTTTTAGTGGTTGCAATCAATCACAAATTTTTCCACGTAGCGGGGGCAAAAATAATCACCTTTTTTCAATTAAAAAAGAAATAGTTACAAATCTGGATGCCGGGGCAGCACTTATTTTCTGAGGGCTTCCGCACCTCCCGTGATTTCCATAATTTCGTTGGTAATGGCAGCCTGCCGCGCTTTATTGTATTGAAGGGAGAGTTCTCCCAGAAGCTCAGTGGCATTGTCGGTGGCCTGATGCATGGCTGTCATGCGGGCACCGTGTTCAGCGGCAAACGAAAAGATCAGCACTTTGTATAACAGGATTTTGAGTGCCTGAGGAATCATCTCCTCGATGACCTCACTCTTGGATGGTTCAAAAATGATGTCACCCGTTACGGGTCCGTTATCTGAAACCGGCACCGGCAAAAAAAACTCCCTTCGCTGTTCATACTGCGCTGCATTGAGAAATTCATTGTATATCAGTTCTATCCTGTCGTATTCCCGCCTCCTGAATTTATCAATTAATTCATCGGCCAGTGCAGAGGCATTTTCAAATGTCAGCACATCAAAAAGATCGTTTTTATTTTCCACCACATTCATTTTGTGGGATTTCAACAATCTTTCCCCCTGTTTTCCTAAAGCCAGAAAGTGGATGTTTTTATTAAGCAGTTGTGATTTATATTCGGAATTAACAATTTCAAGCGCCTTGTTGGTTATGCTGGAATTAAAGCCGCCACAAAGGCCCCGGTTGGAGGAGATCAGCACAACCAGTATTTTTTCTGGTGTGCGCGGTGTGGTATAGACCACTTCCTCCGGGCTCACCATGCCGGAAATGACCGATTCAAGGATTTCCCCGAAGTAACGCGCGTATGGTCTGAAATGGATAACGTTATCCTGCGCCCGTTTCAGTTTGGCTGCAGATACCATTTTCATTGCACTGGTAACCTGGCGGGTGGTTTTAATTGATCCGATCCGTGTTCTTAATTCTTTCAGTCCCGACATATCCTACCTTGTTTTCTTATAATTTGGTTGTCTGCCTGTCAGCGGGTGGCATATTTTTCAGCAGTTTCCGCTGCTGCTTTCTGAAGTGCCTGTTCGGCTGCTTCATTCAGATTGCCCGATTTCAGGAAGTTCAGAATATCTTTGTACTTGATTTCGAGCAATTCAATAAATTCGGCTTCGAAAGATTTCACCTTATTTGCAGGCACCCTGCGCAAGAGCTCCTTAGTTCCGCAATAAATGATGGCGATCATGTGTTCCAGTTTAGCTGGCTTATATTGTGCCTGCTTCAGGATTTCCACGTTTTTGCGTCCTTTGTCCAGAACACGCAGGGTGGCCGCATCGAGATCGGATCCGAATTTTGAAAAGGCCTCCAGTTCACGGAACTGAGCCTGATCGAGCTTCAGGGTACCGGCAATTTTTTTCATGGCTTTCACTTGTGCCGATCCTCCCACACGGGATACGGAAATGCCCACGTTGATGGCCGGACGGATACCGGCATTGAAGAGGTTGGAATCCAGAAATATCTGTCCGTCGGTAATCGAGATTACATTGGTGGGTATATAGGCCGAAACGTCGCCTGCCTGTGTTTCAATGATGGGGAGTGCTGTAAGCGATCCACCTCCTTTCACCTTGTTTTTCAGGCACTCGGGCAAGTCATTCATCCGGGAGGCAATTTCGTCAGATTCGATGATTTTGGCCGCTCTTTCTAACAGGCGGGAGTGGAGGTAGAACACGTCGCCGGGATATGCTTCTCGTCCGGGCGGGCGGCGAAGCAAAAGGGAGACTTCCCGGTAAGAAACAGCCTGTTTGGAAAGGTCATCGTAAATGATCAGTGCATCACGGCCCGTGTCCCTGAAATACTCACCAATGGCGGCACCGGCATAGGGAGCATAAAACTGCAGGGCGGCCGGATCGGAAGCGGTAGCCATCACAATGGTGGTATAATCCATGGCACCGTATCTTTCGAGGGTGGAAGCCAAAGATGCCACAGTCGATCCTTTTTGCCCAATTGCTACATAAATGCAGTATACCGGTTTTCCTTCCTCGAAATTGCTCCGTTGGTTGATGATGGTGTCGATAGCCAGCGCGGTTTTTCCGGTCTGCCGGTCGCCAATGATCAGTTCCCGCTGACCTCTGCCTATCGGAATCATGGCATCAATCGCCTTCAACCCGGTCTGCAGCGGCTGTTTCACCTTTTGTCTGAAGATAACACCTGGTGCCTTTCGCTCCAGGGGCATTTCCAAAAGCTCCCCGGAGATGGGACCTTTTCCGTCGATGGGTTCTCCCAGGGTATTGATTACCCGACCGATCAGTTTTTCACTCACCATGATAGAGGCAATCCTGCGCAGCCTTTTAACGGTATACCCCTCTTTTACTGATTCTGACGGGCCCAGCAACACCGCTCCCACATTATCCTCTTCCAGGTTGAGTACGATTCCCATGGTTCCGCCTTCAAATTCAACCATTTCATTCGATTCCACGTTGGAAAGACCATGGATCCGCGCGGTGCCGTCTCCGACCTGCAACACCGTTCCTACTTCGTCCAGGTCAGCCTGGACTTTGAAGTGCGCGAGCTGTTGTTTTATGATACTTGAAACCTCTGCCGGTCTTAATTCAGCCATACTGTTTTAAATGGTTACTTATTTCAGATTATTTTGTCAGCATTGCCGATCTGATCTTTTTCAGCTGGGTGGCGATGCTTCCGTCAAACTGCAGGTCTTCCAACCGCAGTACCACTCCTCCGATAAGTGACGGATTTACCTTATCGGTCAATTCAATTTTCTTTCCGGTCTCCTTTTCCAAACTTTGCTTTATTTTTTCCATTGTATCGCCGGAAAGTTTTTCTGCAGTGGTCACCGTAGCCGGAACAATGCCCTGATCGGCCCGGACCATGTCCACAAAATTCCTGCAAATTCCCGGAATTTCCGTTTCCCGGTGGTTTTCGGCAATCAGAAGGATAAAACGAAGGGTAAGCTCACTGATCCGGGAATGGAAAATTTCCCGGAAAATCTCTTTTTTCTGTGAAGTCAAAATCACCGGATTTTCCAGCAGTTGCATGAAATCGTCCGACTGCCGGCAAAGGGCGTACACCTTGCCAATGTCTTGGTGAAGGATCTCCAGCCGGTTCTGTTCTTTTCCCAGGCTGAAGAACGCCTTTGCATAGCGGACATTGATTTTGCAGTGATTCATGGGATTAATTCAGCTTGAAACCTTCCAATTGTGAATGGATGAGCTTTTCTTGGAGAGGGGTTTTTTCCAGTTTTTCCTGCAGGATTTTTTCCGCAATATTGATCGATAAATCAGCCACCTGCTCCTTGATACTCAGCATGGCAGCCTCCTTTTCATTTTCGATCTGTTCCCTGATCTGCGCCATCATCTTGGCTCCCTCCAGTTTTGCCTGATCCCTGGCCTCAGCGATGATCCGGTCTTTGATCTCACGGGCTTCCTTCATGATGATCTCTTTTTCCCTCAGGGTATTGGCCCGGATCTCATCCTGGCCTGCTTTCAGCTGGTCCATCTCCTTTTTAGCAAGATCAGCAGCATTCAGGGCATCCCTGATTGAACTTTCCCTTTCCTTCAATGCATTCAGAATCGGTTTCCAGGCAAATCGTTTCAGGATGAAAAAAACGATGCCGAAAATCAGCAGCATCCAGAAGATGGTACCGGGATTTGGAGAAACTAAATCCATTTTGTCCGTTTTTAGTGGTAAAATACAACTTCACCTCCGGTTTTCCGGAGGTGAAGTTGGTGATTTTTATTATCCTACCCCAGGAATATTACCAAAACGCAGGTAATGATGGCAAAGAAAGCTACCCCTTCAATCAGGGCGGCAGAAAGGATCAGGGTGGTCCGGATATCTCCCACGGCTTCCGGCTGGCGACCCAGTGCTTCCAGGGCGCTGGCTCCGATCTTTCCGATTCCCATGCCTGCTCCTACTGTTGCCAATCCGGCTCCCAGAGCAGCGCCAAATGAACCCAGTGCAATTTCAGCAAGAAGAACAAATAATGTGGTCATAACTTATTTTATTTAGTTTATCAAATTGTATTCATTCAATGATGCTCTGCAGTCGCCATACCAAAATAAAGAGCCGAGAGCAAGGTAAAGACATAAGCCTGTATAAATGAAACCAGAATATCAAGCAGCAGGATGAAAACAGCAAAAAAAACGGATACGGGGCTGAATATATAACCCGACAAAGAACCCCATAAACTGCCGAAGATAAAAATAAGACTGACAAACACGGTTACGATCAGATGACCAGCCAGCATGTTGGCAAATAATCGGACCATCAGTACAAACGGTTTCGT
>CAYWTT010000353.1:0-4744 GCA_964461245.1 uncultured Prolixibacteraceae bacterium
CCTCACCGTTCATATTGGTAAGGGTGACAATGATGTTGTTGAATGAAGAGTGTACATGGGCCATCCCGTTGGGCTCAACTATGACAACTCTTTTCTTTCCTGTTCCAGTTTTTTTGGCCATAATCTCAATCCTTATTTGGTGGCTTTTTTCTTGTTAGCAACAGTTTTCTTTTTCCCTTTGCGGGTACGGGCATTGTTCTTGGTTGACTGGCCCCGCACGGGTAACCCGATGCGGTGACGAATACCGCGATAGCAACCAATATCCATCAGCCGTTTGATATTCAACTGAACTTCTGATCGAAGCTCTCCTTCCACTTTCATGGTCTCGGTAATTACCTGGCGGATATTACCGAATTGTTCATCGTTCCATTCCTGAACCTTCAGGTTTTTGTCAACCCCGGCCTTTGCAAGTATCGTATTGGAAGCACTTCTGCCAATACCATAAATGTAAGTCAGCGCAATTTCTCCTCTTTTATTGTCAGGAATATCAACACCTACTATACGTGCCATATTGTTTTTCTTGTTTTTTTATTATTAACCTTGACGTTGTTTGAACTTGGGATTCTTTTTGTTGATCACGTACAAGCGTCCTTTTCTGCGTACAATTTTACACTCGGCGCTGCGTTTTTTGATAGAAGTCCGCGTTTTCATTAAGCAAATCTTTAATTTTTATATCTGAAAGTTATTCTCCCTTTGGTTAAATCATAAGGTGACATTTCTACTTTGACCTTATCCCCGGGCAAAATCTTAATGTAATGCATCCGCATTTTTCCTGAAATGTGGGATGTGATCACATGTCCGTTTTCCAGTTCAACCCTGAACATCGCATTCGACAATGCTTCGATTATCGTTCCGTCCTGTTCTATGGATGGCGTTTTTGCCATATACCTTTTTGTTTTATTATTGTTGCGATAATGTCCGAAATATCTGCCTTATTTTAAGTCATCTGCAGGAAGAAAATGATGGGTTAATACATCGTCTGACCACCGCCTGTACGGCCCTTGATCCGGCCTGATTTCATCAGTCCGTCGTAATGGCGCATCAGCAGGTGGCTTTCAACCTGTTGTAACGTATCCAGGACAACCCCTACAAGGATCAACAGGGAGGTTCCGCCGTAAAAATAGGCAAACTGCGTGTTAATTCCTATCAGCATGGCGAAGGAGGGCAGGATCGTGACGATCCCCAGGAAAATGGAGCCGGGGAGGGTAATCCGCGACATAATGGTATCGAGGAATTCCACTGTCTTCTTTCCGGGTTTGACTCCGGGAATGAATCCGCCGTTCTTTTTCATATCTTCCGCCATTTGAACGGGATTTACCGTGATGGCCGTATAAAAGTAAGTGAACGCAATAACCAGGATGAACTGGGCGAAATTGTACCAGAATCCGGTGTGATTCGAGAAAGCAGCGGCAAATTTACCGAGGTTTTCCGAGCTGGCAAAGCCTGCAAGCGTGATAGGCACAAACATGATAGCCTGAGCAAAAATGATTGGCATAACTCCGGCTGCATTCACTTTTAAGGGAATGTACTGTCTTACCCCGCCATACTGCTTGTTGCCGACAATCCTTTTGGCGTACTGAACCGGGATGCGGCGGGTTCCCTGAACCAGCAGGATGGTGCCGACGAATACCAGGAACAGCAGGATGAATTCAACGAGGAACATGACCAGTCCGCCGCCCTGCTGATTGATGCGGGAAGCGAACTCTGCAAAGACGGCAAATGGCAGACGGGCAATGATCCCGATCATAATGATCAGGGAGATTCCGTTTCCAAGTCCTTTGTCTGTGATCCTTTCACCCAGCCACATGATGAACATGGAACCGGCGGTCAGAATGATCGTGGACGAAATGTAGAACATTCTTCCGCTGACTGCGAACGCAGTTTCAGGTAACTGGTAATGCAGGTTGGTGAGGTAGGCAGGAGCCTGGAAGACTAGGATCAGTACCGTGAGATAACGGGTAATCTGATTGATTTTCCGGCGTCCTGATTCGCCTTCTTTCTGCAACCGCTGAAAATAGGGAACGGCAATTCCCAGCAACTGGATCACGATTGAGGCAGAGATGTAAGGCATGATCCCCAGTGCAAAAATGGATGCATGGGAGAAAGCGCCTCCTGAGAACATATCCAGCAGACCAAGCAATCCCGAGGAAGTCTGATTTTTTAACTGAGACAACTGGGCAGGATCGATGCCTGGCAAAGAAACATAAGATCCCAACCTGTAAATCATCAGCAGGAACAAGGTTGCTCCGATGCGTGACCGCAGGTCTTCGATCTTATAAATGTTCTTTAGGGTTTCTATGAATCGTTTCATCGCAGTTTAGAGAATTTCGGTGGTTCCTTCTAATTTTTCAATCGCTTCCTTGGCGCTTTTTGAAAAGGCATGTGCCTTGACGGTCAATTTAGCGGTGAGTGCACCGTTCCCGAGGATTTTGACTTTATCTTTCAGGGAAACGACACCTGCGGCCACAAGGGTCTGTACATCGATCACCGACAGGTTCCCGTTTTCGGCAAGTTGCTGGAGGACACCGATGTTGATGGCTTTGTATTCCACCCGGTTGATGTTCTTGAAACCGGATTTCGGGACCACACGCTGCAAAGGCATCTGACCACCTTCAAAGCCGATCTTGCGGGAGTATCCCGATCTTGACTTTGCTCCTTTATGACCGCGACCGGATGTTCCTCCCCAACCTGAGCCCTGTCCTCTGCCTAAGCGTTTGTTTGAAGTGGTCGATCCTTTCGCTGGTTTTACTTTGCTTAAATCCATAATAGTGGTAGTTACTTAATTATTTACTTCTTCGACAGTTAACAAGTGCTTCATTTTGGTGACCATTCCCATGATTTCGGGGGAATCGTTGTGCTCAACCGTCTGAAGACGTCTATGCAGCCCCAGAGAAGCGAGGATAGCTTTCTGGTGTTTGGTGGCACCGATGCTGCTCCTTACCTGTGTTATTTTAATTCTTGCCATACCTGTTTATCCTTTAAATACTTTTTCCAAGGTAATACCGCGCTGTTGCGAAACGGCATATGCATCTCTCAGTTCAAGCAGGGCCTGCATGGTGGCTTTCACCAGGTTGTGCGGGTTGGATGATCCCTGCGATTTGGCGAGGATATCATGGATTCCCACACTCTCCAGTACGGCACGCATGGCACCTCCAGCCTTGACACCGGTACCTGACCGGGCAGGGCGCAGGAGTACCTTGGCTCCCCCGAATTTGGCCACCTGTTCGTGCGGAATAGTGCCTTTAATGACCGGAACCTTAACCAGGTTCTTCTTGGCAGCATCTACTCCCTTGGCAATGGCTGCCGTGACTTCGCTTGCCTTTCCGAGGCCCCAGCCAACGATCCCGTTTTCGTTACCTACAACCACTATGGCCGAGAAACTGAATGTGCGACCCCCTTTTGTTACTTTGGTGACGCGGTTGATCGCTACTAATCTGTCTTTCAGATCCAGATCACTCGTTTTGATATTTCTGATATTTGCTGTCATCGTAATATTAGAATTTAAGGCCGCCTTCACGGGCAGCATCGGCCAATTGTTTCACCCTTCCATGGTATAAATATCCGTTACGGTCGAAGACCACCTGTGTAATGCCGGCTGCCAGTGCTTTTTCTGCAACCAGTTTTCCAACCAGACCTGCTTTTTCGGTTTTTGTTCCCGCCGCAGCTGCAATTTCCTTCACTTTGGATGAGACGGCCAGGAGAGTTACTCCCTGCACATCGTCAATCAGTTGTACCGAAATCTGCTTGTTGCTTCTGAAAACATTCATTCTTGGTCTTTCAGCTGTGCCGTTTACTATTTTCCGGATACGATTTTTGATCCGGTAGCGTCTCTCTATCTTTGTTAAAGACATAACTCTTCAGTTTTTACTATTTAACACCTGCGGCTTTTCCAGCTTTTCTCCTCAGCTGTTCACCCACAAACTTAATACCCTTGCCCTTGTATGGTTCGGGTTCGCGGAAAGACCGGATCTTGGCTGCAACCTGTCCGATCAGCTGTTTGTCGATACATTTCATGTTAATGTACGGATTGCTTCTCTTTTCGGTCTTTGCCTCGACTGTAATCTCAGGAGGTAACTGAATGTAAGTGTGGTGTGAATAACCTAAAACCAGGTCGAGCACATTGTTGGGCAGCTGTTCTACCCGGTATCCGACACCTATCAGCTCCATCTTGATTTCAAATCCTTTGGTTACTCCGGTAACCATGTTGTTCACCAATGCGCGGTAAAGACCGTGCATGGATCGGTGATTCTTCTGGTTGCTGGGACGAGAGAAATGAAGGGTGTTATCCTCCATGGTGACTGTGATATCCTTGTTTACCTGCTGATGCAGTTCACCCAGCGGCCCTTTTACGGTGATCAGGTTATCCTCGCTGACTGTCACCTTGACTCCCGCAGGAATTGTAATGGGTAATTTCCCTATCCTTGACATGGTGTACCTCCTTTTAATAAACGTAACATAAAACTTCACCACCGACTTTCATCTCGCGGGCTTCTTTATCTGTCATCACCCCCTTGGAGGTGGATATGATGGCAATACCCAGTCCGTTCAGGACACGGGGGATATTCTCGGAATCACAATAATGACGAAGGCCCGGGCGGCTTACCCGTTCCAGCGCCTTGATGGCAGCTGCCTTGGTTTCGGGATGATATTTCAGGGCGATCTTGATGTTGCCCTGGTAGTTTACCTCATCTTCAAACTTGTAATTCAGGATATACCCTTTCTCTTTCAGAATACGGGTCATCTC
>CAYWTT010000354.1:0-4737 GCA_964461245.1 uncultured Prolixibacteraceae bacterium
AGCGAACAACCAGTTTACCATCTTCAACTATTCTGCCTATTGCAGCTCCTTTGACTGATGTTCGCACAAGATAGCCATACGAACCGGGTTCGTCCAAGAGCCACGGGCTTCCTGCCTGCTGGTTCATCCAGCTGAGCAAACCCCGGTGATCGGCAGGGTCGTCGGGCAAGAAATGTACCGATACAGGCTGCCCGTCGAAAGAAACCCCCACGGAACTGGAAAAACGGTCTTCATCGGTCATCGGGTAACTGTTTTGAGAACGCCCTGGATCAACATTTTTCGAGTCCCATTCATGTTCCTTATCCTCGCTGTTCACAAGGTATTTGGCCTGGGGTTTTCGCGCAGCCAGTTCCCCGGTAAATTCAATGCGTTCAATATCTTCCGCTTTCAGGTTTTCGGGGATTGAAATGGTATATTCAAAATAACCCGCACCCATTCCCCATACTTTTTTGCCCTGCTGCGGCGACGCCTGTTTGATTGTCCATTCTGCCGATGAATAAGAAGCCGGAAGCAGTTCAACGCTGACCGATTTTTCCTGCGTTTGCGGTTTCCCCCGCACATCAAGCGGTAAAAAGTTCCTGGAAATGACTTTTTGTTCAGCATTTATTAATTCCGCCGAAAGGATGAGCAACGCCCTTTCGCCTGGCAACTGAACGGTAACCGGGGCCTGTGGCTTGCACGAAATCGGCTCGGCGCTGACATCCATTTCCCCTTTGCCAAACTCTTTATGGTTCCCAAACGAATCCCATCCGTGAAGGATATACTTGATTTTTAAACCGTTTGGAACGACGTTGGCGACAGCGCTGATATACAGCGGCACGTCAACGGTTTGCCCGGCTTCGTATTTTTTGAAGAAATCATCGCCTATAACCGGGATAATATCCTGGTGCAGGTCATTGATCGTCATTCCCGGGCAAAGCTCGTCCAACCCGAAATCTTTGATCGAACGGTCGTAGCGGTAGTAGCCGTTCCATTCGTTGGTAACATCGTGAAATTCGGTAAACAGGAAACCTGCCACCTTCGACCTTTTACGAAATTCGTTCATCATAATATGTTATTCCCACATAATGTCAATGTCTCCGGTACTGCCCTTATAGCCCCAGACAGCTCCGCATTCGGAGTTGAGCATCGGTACACCGGTTTGTTTATTTCCACCAATATAATTATACGTTGAGCCAGGGTAGGTTTCTCTGATAATATGGTCGAGCCACTCAGCCCAAGACCTTTCGCACGAAGGATTTCTTCTTTCATAAACCGGTCGGATGGATAGGTGTAAAACCCTTCGGGATGATAAGCCTGATCGAGCGTCAGTTTCATGTAAAGCGGCTTGTTGTTGAGGGCAACATACCAGAACCCTTTCCCCGGTATTTCGACCGACGAAACTTTTCTCATGCCAAAATAGGTGTCCACCTGGTCGTTCAGCTTTTCAGAAGCGAGCATGGCAGTTACTTCATACAGGAAAGGGTTGTCCAAATCCCAGAGTACCGGGTTGGGAACGTCCATCACAAAACGAAAATCCTTCTTTCCTCTCTCCAGTTTGGAATTCAACGTCAGCGAGTTGTTTTTCCCTTTCAACTGGAAAGTTGTTGCCGTTTCAGGTTCGCGGGCCAGTTGCAAACGCACTTCCACTTTATTGTTGTCGATGTCGGGAACAAAATGCAGGCTTTTAATGAAGTTTTTGTCCCGGCCTTCCAGGTAAACCGTTTGCCAGATCCCTTTGGCATCGCCGTAGCCCTGTTTCCCAAACGGACGGTCTTCTTTTCTGACATCTTCCATCCTCACGGTCAGGATATTTTTGTCTCCCTTCAGAAAAGGGCTGATAGTAAATTCAAAAGGGGTATAGCCGCCCTTGTGTTCCCCCACGAACTTTCCGTTGATCCATACTTTTGCGTAAAAGTCGACCGCGCCAAAGATCAGGAAAATATCTTTTCCGCTCCATGATTCAGGATTATTGAGCTTTATTTTGCGCGAATACCAAGCAATGTTGACTTCCGGCTTTTCGATGCCAGAAAGCTTCGAAGCCCATGAAAACGGCACCAGGATTTTTTCGCTGAAAGCCTTCTCCGGGTTTTGCCAGCCCTGCTGTTCGCCCTTGTCCTTCGTATCGGCCTGCCATCCCCAGTAGCCGTTCAGGTTTTGCCACAAAGGGCGCTGAAAATCAGGCCGGGGGTGTTCCGACAGCGGAATGTCCTGAGAAAAGGACAGCAACGGAAAGATGATTCCCGCGAAAAGAAGAAAATATTTATGTAATATCTTTAAAATGTTTGGATTAGTCAATTGTTTCTTCATAACTATATATTCAGCTTTAATTGATTTGTTCTTTATTTGTCATTCCAGTTCGACCACTAACGCCTGGTAAGCATCTATTCGCGGAAAAGTAACTTCTAGGACTTGCCCGGTTATTCTTTTCTGAAAATCAGAATTTACCAGAGTGTACACCTTTTTAACCTTCTTGTTTTCAGGAATGCGGATTTTTACATGCGCATTTTCCACCGGAGCCAGGTAATATTCATTTTTCCATGGATGTTCAAATTTATTTCCAGTCCAGTTTGTCAGGTGAAAGATCAGCGTATTTTCTTTTGTTACTAAATTGGAAATCAACGATGCCGGTGCATTAAGCAAATAAGGAGCAGGTTCGGGAGCCACTGTTTCTATGAATTTTCGGATCAGTTCACCTACCACGTCGGGGCCTTCCGAATTATAGAGCGATTCGAGGGCCGAAGCACAGTATAGTACCCGGCCTTTCCCAAATTCAGACATTACCACTCCGGGAAGAATAGCTTTCTTATCGGCTCCGGTGACAATATTCATCAGGACTTTGCCACCATCGAGTACTTTAACGGATTCGTAGTAAAACAGAGGGAATAGCTGGTTCTCGCCTCCCTTATCCAGAAATTTACCACCTTCCTCTGATACAGACAGATATAAATCGTTGGGACCGCCTACCATGGTTGTATAACTCTTAACTGTTTCTGCCAATTCCCCTTCTGGTATAAACGGTTTTACTTTGCACAAATCCTGTAAATCGAATTGTACCTGGCGATGTCCATCTTTATCGAACAATCCCGTTTCATAGCTAACAACTAAACAGCCACCATTTTTCACATAATTGATGATGTTTTTTACCCGTTCAGGCGATAAATAAGGAACATTAGCCAGATAAATGACCGGATATTTTTTTAATAGGTCGGGAGTGTCCAAAACGAACTCACTAATTGAACTGACCTGAATGTGGTTATACAAACATGCGGCAAAAGCTCCCAGGCTGCATGTCCGGGCATCAGTTGTCCCATGAATCCAGCTTTCCTGAACGTGTTCCTTCGGGCTGGCATAACCGAACAATACGCCGACATAAGGATAATTTTCCGTTCCTCTCAACAGAACTTCATTATTTTTAATGATTTCATACGGATAACGGACATATTGCCGATGACCGGCCTCATACAAATACCCGGTTGGCTGGGCAACAATGGAGCCACCGCCAAACATCAGGTTTGTAAAAATTTCCTGCTGGTAATTTATTCCCTGAAAGGCCAGGCGCGGCCAATTATGGTATGTTCCAATATAGGGAAGAATGTACATTCCGATGGAACGCGACGTACTCGCGCCTTGTGCGCGTTCAAGGATCGAATGCCCCCGCTCATAAAGAAAAGCATCCATCCTGTTGACAATCCGATAATCAACCGAAGCCATATAAACGGGATTGACAATATTGCAGATTTGCGGTATGTCCTTGTATTTCCGAACAATCTCCGAAACTTTTTCAACCACGTTGGCGATAAATTCTTCTTTGTACCAAGCGTGATACATATCAATGGTTTTCAGCTCTTCCTGCGTGTAATCGGCATCATTTTCATGATAAGGCAACTCAAGTCCTGTTGCTTTCCGGAAACCATTCAGACATCCGTCGCAGTAACACAACTGTTTGCCGGGCCAAAAATCAAACGGTATCCATGCGTCGAAATAAATGCCGTCAATATCATAATCCCGGATCACATGGGTTACATATTCCATATATGCCTGGCGGTATGGCGTCATCCAGCAAACTGTTCCATGATCTTCGCCCACATACATGTGGCTTCGTGCCGGCTCCCCGTTGGGGGTGGTTTTCTGCCCATATTCGGGATAATCTTTTGTCACCATCGACCAGGCGAGCTTATGGCCGGTTGATATATATGGAATAATCTTGATGCCTTTGGGTTTACACGCATCAATGGTTTCCTGCAAAATGTCGCGGTTATCCAATGACGGGTGCCGGGTATAACGGGTTCCCTGGATCATGGCATATCTGCCCATGGTGCCAATCCGAACCACATTCGCATTCATATCGACCATGGTTTTTACCAGGTCATCAGCATTGTACTCCAGAACAGGAACAAATGGGGGTTGGTAAGCATCCATCAGAAAAACCCGGGCTGTCTGAATCCAGTCAAACCGGTGATCTTTTCCCCTGATTTGTATGGTTTGAGCCTGTAATGTTTTGAGCAGGATAAAAGCAACAGCAAAACACAGCAGAAAAAAACTTTTCAAGAGCATAGAATTTCGTATGTGCGCCACATGCTTGTCCATAGAATAATATTTTGTGTCCTATCGGTTTATTTTCTGTATTTTATACTGTCAGGCGCAGTAAACGCCACCATTAATATCAATGGTTTCGCCGGTAATAAACCCATCGTATTCCGATGCCAGAAATGTTACAGCACGAGCAACATCTTCCGGGTTGCCAGAGCGTCCCAG
>CAYWTT010000355.1:0-4734 GCA_964461245.1 uncultured Prolixibacteraceae bacterium
TATAAACGCAGAGCATACCCGTCTTCTAATCAAGATCGGGTTTTATTTTTTCCCGTGCTGGGTCATTGCTGTTTTATCCTTCGATATAGTTTTTACACTGTTTGCGGAAAGTCCTTTTAACAGGAAGAGAAATAAAACCGGATTTCATCTTTATAAAATCTTTATCTGCCGCAGTTTATTCTTTATGAAATCCTTATAAGTTCTGCCGCAACTTTGTATAAAATTATAAATGAATATGTGCGCTGCGATTTTATGGGTTGTCTGGCAGATAAACAGTTCATCTGCTTACACGATCGGGGCTGTCATTGCCCTGATGATACTCGGTTACCTTGTTATAACACTGGTTAAGCCAGAAAAATTCTGATATGATGACCATTCACGATATCATCCGGATAATTCTTTTTTTGGCTGTACTGACCGGTATTTCACCGGTGTTGGGTCATTACATGTTTCGTGTATTTTCCGGTAAAAGGCATTTAATGCTACCCGTTCTGGGAGGGATTGAAAAAGGGGTGTACAGGATCACGGGGCTGCATCCTGAGGAAGAGACTGATTGGAAATCGTACACATTTGGATTGCTACTGTTCAATTTCACTGGATTTCTTATTCTCTTTCTGATGCAGCTTTTTCAGTCATACCTGCCTTTGAATCCCGAACACCTGGGAAACGTCACCTGGCATACAGCATTCAACACTTCGGTAAGTTATGTTACCAATACCAACTGGCAAAGCTATTCCGGCGAAACAACCATGAGTTACCTGGTACAGATGGCAGGATTGACTGTGCAGAATTTTTTAAGCGCTGCGACCGGGATGGCTGTTTTTTTGGGATTAGTCAGGGGATTATCCCGGAATAACACGGATAAGCTTGGAAATTTCTGGGTTGACATCACCCGTTCGGTATTATACGTACTTCTGCCGTTGTCAATTGTATTGGCCGTCCTACTGGCGGGGCAAGGTGTGGTTCAGAATTTTAAAACCCATGAAATGGTGCAAACCCTGGAAGGCTCGCCACAGGTCATTCCAATGGGGCCGGCTGCTTCTCAGATAGCCATTAAACAACTGGGCACCAATGGCGGAGGCTTTTTTGGTGTCAACAGTGCCCACCCTTTCGAAAATCCCACTCCTTTCAGCAACTTATTGGAAATGTTCGCTATCCTGCTTATTCCGGCATCTTTAACCTGCACTTTCGGTAAAATGGTCGGTTCCTCCCGCCAGGGATGGACGATCTTTACGGCCATGATGATACTGCTGATTTCCGGATTAGTCATTTCCCTTCTTTCAGAATTTTCTTCTTATAGCTCTTACGGGCATTCCTGGTTAATGGAAGGTAAGGAATTCCGCTTTGGCATTACCGGCAGTGTGCTTTGGTCCACGCTGACCACTGCTGCCTCCAATGGTTCGGTAAATACAATGCTTGACAGCCTTTCCCCTTTAAGCGGATTGGTGGCCATGGTAAATATCATGTTGGGTGAAGTAGTATTTGGCGGTGTGGGTGCCGGATTATACGGCATGGTCATATTTGTCATCCTTACGGTTTTTATCGCCGGGCTTATGATCGGTCGTACTCCTGAATATCTGGGGAAGAAAATTGAAGCTTTTGAGGTTCAGATGGCCATATGGGCCATTCTTTCCCCAGCATTTGTCATCCTGGTGTTTTCGGCATGGGCTGCCGTAAGCCATGCCGGATTGTCAAGCTTACATAACTCCGGACCGCACGGTTTATCCGAAATTATTTATGCGTTCAGTTCTGCAGCAGGGAACAACGGAAGTGCATTTGCAGGGCTGAATGCCAATACCGTATTTTACAATATGACGACCAGCATAGGAATGTTAATCGGTCGCTACGGAGTCATTATTCCGGTTATGGCTATTTCAGGCCGGCTGGCGGGGAAAAAATCCACGCCTGTTTCCTCAGGAACTTTCAGGACAGACACCTGGCTTTTTTCAGGTTTGTTAATGGCTATCATACTCATTATCGGAGGACTGACATTTTTCCCGGCGCTGTCTCTGGGTCCGATTGTTGAATATTTACTTCTGAATCAAGGTATTTCCTTTTAATATAAAAAAAATGCATGCACGAAAGAAAATAAGCATCTTCAATCGGACTTTGATAGGGCAATCCATTCTTGGCAGCCTGATCAAAATGAATCCTTTCTCCCTTATCAGGAATCCCGTGATTTTTATGGTTGAGGCAGGTGCGGCTCTCACCTCGGTCTTTGTGGTGGTTATGGTATTTCAGGGTGACTTTTCCTCTTTCAACCTTCAGATCGCTGGTTGGCTTTGGTTTACGGTCCTGTTTGCCAACTTTTCAGAAGCCATAGCCGAAGGAAGAGGCAAAGCACAGGCTGAAAGTCTGAAAAAAAGCCGCAGCCAGTTAAAAGCCCGAAAGCTCACCGGCAAACAGGAAGTCATTGTATCTGCCACAGAACTAAAAAAAGGGGATATTGTAATTTGTGAATCGGGTGATGTTATACCCACCGACGGAGAAGTAACAGATGGCATTGCCAGTGTAGATGAATCGGCGGTAACAGGGGAATCAGCTCCTGTGATCAGGGAGAGCTGAGGTGATCGGTCAGCAGTGACCGGAGGCACCCGGGTGATCAGTGACCGGATCGTCATTTGCATCACCACTGAACCCGGAGACAGTTTCATAGACCGGATGATCGGACTGGTGGAAGGTGCCAGCCGCAGGAAGACACCCAATGAAGTTGCATTGTCCATCCTGCTTTCAGGACTATCCATCATCTTCCTTCTTGCAGTGGTAACCCTTCCCGCATTTTTTGGATACAGCCTTCATGCCTCGGGCCTTCCCCAGTCGAACAACCTGTCCCTCACCGTATTGATTGCATTGCTGGTATGCCTGATCCCCACCACCATCGGGGGATTGCTGAGTGCGATCGGGATCAGCGGAATGGACAGGCTGTTGCAGCGGAACGTAATTGCGGTAAGTGGCCGGGCGATCGAAGCTGCAGGGGATGTTGATGTGCTTTTACTCGATAAGACCGGGACTATTACCCTGGGGAACCGCATGGCGACTAATTTCATCCCAGCTGAAGGGGTTACCGCAGATGAGCTCGCCGATTCAGCCCAGCTTTCATCCCTTTCTGACGAAACGCCGGAAGGCCGTTCCATTGTCGTTCTGGCAAAGGAGAAATACAATATCCGGGGAAGGACGATTTCCGATCTCAATGCCACGTTCATTCCTTTCAGTGCCCAATCGCGCATGAGCGGAGTCGATTATGTTTCGGATGATGGCACACTCCATCGGATCCGTAAAGGCTCAGCCGAAGCAATCCGAAACTTCATTCTTCATCACAACGGATTTTTCCCGCAAAAAATTCAGGACAAAGTCAACGAATTAGCCAGCCAGGGGGCTACACCCCTGGTTGTAGCCCGGGAAAATAAAGTGTTGGGAATTGTTCATCTCAAAGACATTGTGAAAGGAGGGATCAAACAGCGTTTTGCCGAACTTCGCACCATGGGGATAAAAACAGTGATGATCACCGGGGACAATCCCCTCACTGCCGCTGCCATTGCAGCTGAAGCCGGTGTTGATGATTTTATGGCTGAGGCAAAACCGGATGACAAATTGCACCGGATACGACAAGAACAGGCAGCCGGTCATATGGTGGGAATGATCGGCGATGGCACCAACGATGCACCGGCACTTGCCCAGGCCGATATAGGAATTGCCATGAACTCCGGGACACAAGCAGCCCGTGAAGCAGGAAATATGGTCGACCTCGATAGTAATCCCACCAAACTCATCGAAGTGGTCGAGGTAGGCAAACAATTGCTTATGACCCGCGGTTCGCTGACCACTTTCAGTATTGCCAACGATGTGGCAAAATACTTTGCCATTATTCCGGCCATTGCCGTATCGCTGTATGCGGACTCAACCGGAACAGGCCCGCTTTCAGCGCTGAATGTCATGAGACTGGGTTCACCCCAGAGCGCAATAATGAGTGCCGTCATTTACAATGCACTGATAATAATTATCCTGATTCCGCTGGCATTGGGAGGCGTCAGATATCACCCGGTTTCGGCAAATAAGGCACTTATCCGGAACCTCCTGATTTTCGGACTTGGCGGCATAATTGCTCCATTTGCAGGAATAAAACTGATTGACATTTTAATTAATTTATAAATATGGAATACCTTGTTTATGATTTGAGGCAAAAGCTGGTCCAGAGAAAGGCCAATGAACTGAAAAGGATGGAATATTATGCCAATGATATGGATAAAGAACTTAACCTGGTGACTACCGGCAAGATATACGAACTCGAATTCCTGATAAAAAGTCTGGATGACCTGATTGAATACCTGGAGAAGACCAAAAAGTTATATTCATACTGATGAGAAAATGTTCCATGCTAAAAGTCCGGTTAAATGATTCACACGTGAATCCTTAGCATCAGGGAACCGAAAATCACATGCCGGTGGACATCATTAAAAATCAAAGGTGAATTAAATATTTTTCAGTCATGAAACAACTGATTCAATCTCTAAAAGTTTTCCTGGTTTTTACTTTTCTGACAGGTATTGTCTATCCGCTTCTGGTGACCGGATTGTCACAGGCATTTTTCTCACATGAGGCCAATGGCAGCCTGATCTTCAGGGAGCAGCGAGCCATTGGGAGCAAGCTGATAGGTCAGCAGTTCGATTCCATCATCTATTTTACCTCCCGGCCTTCCAGCAGTTCATATAATACAATGTTACCGGGAAGTTCAAA
>CAYWTT010000356.1:0-4725 GCA_964461245.1 uncultured Prolixibacteraceae bacterium
CGATACCCATCTGGAGGGTGGCACCGTCATCCACCAGTTCTGCCACATACCGGCCAATCTTGTATTCGGTTTCGCTGATCGGAGGCATGGCCGGAGCATAAAGCGGAGAATGGTCTTCCACGAAAATATCAATGTCATTAAGCGTGATCATAGCGTCGCCAAAAGCGCGGGGAACGTTTTTATTGACGATGGCGATCACGGTATCTGCAGTCTCCACGGCAGCCAAAGTAGCGTCAACCGAGGTACCCAGTGAGACAAAACCGTGTTTGTCGGGAGGAGATACCTGGATAAAAGCCACATTGACCTTTACGTAACCTTCACGGATCAGACGCTGGGTTTCCTGAAGGAAAACAGGGATATAATCGGCGTAGCCTGCCTGGGTCTGTTTCCGGACGTTAGCACCCACAAAAAAAGATTCCAACTGGAAAATCCCTTCAAACTCCGGGTCTGCGTACGGAGCCGGTCCTTCAGTATGAATATGCTGAATGTGCACATTTCTGATCTCTTTCCTGCGACCTCTTTCCACCAGTGCATTAATCAGCGGGTGAGGAGTCACAGCCACACTGCTCATATGGATCCTGTCGCCCGATTTGACAACTTTGACCGCCTCTTCCGGGGAGACAAAACTGATTTGTTTCATAAATTACCTAAATTTCTGATTGATTAAATAAGGTTGCGAAAATAAAAATAGTATCCCATCTGTTCGATTTTAAGTTGGCATAGCACCCTCATAAAATGAACAAAATAACAAACATTTAATTTTCAGATTGAAAAGTTAATAGAATGTAAAATGATAAAATAGCAGATTTCCCGAAAGCCGGTTCAATATCCGGCTGCCTGGCCATCTTTCCTTGATTCCGAGGCACCATAATAGACCCGGTTCACCGGATCCCAGCGGATTGCCTGATAGCCTCCGTAACCGCCCAGATCGTACTGGATGGTGTGTCCTTTTCGCAGCAGACCGCGGATGGTTTCCCAGGAAAATCCTGTCTCCAGGGCCAGTATCCCTCCATCGGTCATTTTTTCCCCCGTGGGTTCGCTGGATCCCAAGTGTTGTATCCGGGGAGCATCGCCGGCTTCCTGGATGTTCATGCCGAAATCGACGATATTGCAGATGATCTGCACATGACCCTGCGGCTGCATAGCGCCTCCCATCACTCCGAAGCTTAGGAAGGGCTGGCCGTCTTTGGTGACGAAAGCCGGTATGATGGTTTGAAAAGGGCGTTTATGGGGGGCATACTGGTTGTAATGTCCCTCCTCGAGTGAAAACATTTCGCCCCTGTCCTGCAAAATGAAACCGAGTTTTCCCGGGGTCATTCCCGATCCCATCCCGCGATAATTGCTCTGGATCAGCGAGATCATATTCCCTTCGCTGTCGGCAGTGGTCAGGTAAATCGTACTGGGCTGATCAGGAACACCGGCAGGATACCCGGCGGCAGCCCGGTCGGGGTTGATCAGCTTCGCCCGTTCCCGGGCGTATTCCTTTGAGATCAAATTCTGAACCGGTATCCGGTTGAAGGCGGGATCAGCGTAAAAACGCGCGCGGTCCTCAAAAACAAGTTTTTTGGCTTCCGTGAAAAGATGAATATATTCGGCCGATCCGAATCCCATCTTTTTCACATCGAAGCCCTCCAGAATATTCAACATTTGAAGGGCGGCAATACCCTGCCCGTTCGGGGGCAACTCCCAGACATCATATCCGCGGTAATTGACCGAAACCGGCTCCACCCATTCCGAGGTATGGTCCTCAAAATCCTTCATGGTCAGGAATCCGCCGTTTTCCTTCAAATAATCCACAATTTTGAGGGCAATCTCCCCCTTGTAGAAAATATCCCGGCCGTTGCGGGCAATCTTCTCCAAGGTTTCGGCCAGAAAGGGATTCCTGAATATCTCACCCTTTGCAGGAGTTTTTCCCCCGGGCATGTAAATTTCTTCAAATCCCGGGTATTTTCTAAGGCTCCGGGCATTAGATTGCCAGTAATAGGCAATCAGTTCGCTGACGGGGAAACCTTCGCGTGCATACCGGATAGCCGGCTGAAGGAGCTGCTCCATGGAGAGCTTGCCGAATCTCCGGTGCAATTCGAACCAACCATCCACACATCCCGGGACAGAGACAGGCAGAGGGCCCTGAGGTGGTATCCGGGTGATGTGGTTTTCCCGAAGATATTCCAGGGTCAATCCGTAAGGAGAACGGCCGCTTCCGTTCAGACCGTACAACTTCTTTGTCTTTGCATCCCAGACAATAGCAAAAATATCACCCCCGATTCCGTTCCCTGTCGGTTCCACCAATCCGAGCACCGCATTGGCGGCAATGGCTGCATCGACCGCACTTCCGCCGGATTTCAGGATATCAAGGGCCACCTGGGTGGCCAGGGGCTGACTGGTTGCAGCCATCCCGCTGCGGGCAATTACCTCTGACCGGGTGGCGAAATCTTTGCCGGTGATCCTGTCCTGTGCCCGCGTTAATATGCAGAGGCCCGATAGTGCCAAAAAAATAAAAAACCGCTTCATACTTCCGGATAATTTGTATCAAATCTACATATTTAAGCGCTTGTTTTTGATATTTTTGTTAACCGATGAGTTAAAAAAACGGTTCATGCAGCGATTTTTAGAAGCTTGTGCTTCCTATACAATTCAACAATACCACGAAACCCTCTCCGACCTTTGTATTGTGCTTCCCAACCGCCGGTCCGGGATCTTTTTCACAGCTTACCTGAAAAAAAACCTAACGAAGCCGGTCATCGGACCAAAGATCACCACTATCCACGAAGTGATGCTCTCTCTTTCCGACCTCCTCCCGGCCGATCGACTTCATCTAATCGCCCTGCTGTATGAAACCTACCGGGAAATGACGGGAAGCGAGGAGAAATTCGATGATTTCTTTTTCTGGGGAGAAGTTTTACTCGCTGATTTTGATGATATAGACAAATATCTCGTGAATGCTGCCGACCTGTTCAGAAACATCACTTCCCTGAAAGAAATAGAACACCGCTTTGATTATCTCACCGACGAACAGAAAAAACTCCTCGAACAATTCTGGGGTTCGCTTAAAACCTGGGAAAAATACCATCATGAAAAGAATTTCATCTCCATATGGGAAATGTTGCATGCTGTCTACTCGGAATTCCGGGAAAAGCTGATAAAAGAGGGGAAAGGGTATCCGGGTATGATCATGCGTTACGGGGTGGAGCATCCCGGGTCCATCCCAGACCGGCTGAATCATACCCATTATCTCTTTATCGGACTGAATGCCCTGAACAGTTGTGAAAAACGATTGCTTTCTCTCCTGCAGGATATGGGAAAGGCCTCATTTTTCTGGGATTATGATGATTATTACCTGAAAAACAGCATCCATAACGCAGGGCAGTTTATTCGTGAAAATCTGGAACTATTTCCATCGCCGGTGGATTTCAGGCCGGGAACAGCCCACTTTACTCATCCCAAAAATATCCGTTTGGTGGCAGTTGCTTCCGGGATCGGGCAGGCACAGGTAATTCCTCAGTTTTTCAGAGAGACAGGACAAGAAGACTTGGATAATTTTGACACCCATGCGGTTGTCCTGGCTGATGAATCGTTGCTTTTTCCCGTTTTGGGAGCAATCCCCGGTGATTTCGGTCAGGTGAATGTGACCATGGGCTACCCTGCCAAAAATTCACCCGTAGTCAGTTTTATCATGCTGATCGCCACCCTCCTCCGGAACACACGGCAGGGCGGAGGAAAAGAACCTCAGCTTTACTACAAACCGGTCCTAAATATTCTTAACCATCATTTGCTCCGGGAGACAGAACCTGAAAAAGTTGCAGCCAAAATCAAAGAGATTAGGATGGAGAACCGGATATACCTTTCCCCGGAAGAGGTCGAATTTTCGGATATTCACCGCCACATTTTCACATTGCCTGCCTCCATAAACGATTACGGTCCATATTTCACCGGCATTTTGAAAATGCTGTATGAAAAGTGCGGTGATCATCCGGAGTACGGGATGATTAAAGAGGTCATCTATGCGGTTTTTCTGGCCTTCGAGAAGTTGCAGGTGATGACCGGTGAATTTATGATGAAAGGGAACATAGAAATTTCGCCGGCCATTTTTTTCAGGTTGATGAACCAGCATCTGAACCAGGTTTCGGTTCCTTTTGAGGGAGAACCGCTGGAAGGACTGCAGGTGATGGGGATTTTGGAGACAAGGTGTCTTGATTTCGATAATCTGATCATCATCGGACTAAATGAAGATACCTGGCCCACTACCAGTGTGGCTCCATCGCTGATCCCTTACAGTCTCAGAAAAGGATTTGGCCTGCCGGGAATCGATGATCTGGATGCCATGTATTCCTACTATTTTTACAGGCTGATCCAACGGGCCCGTAAAGTGACGGCAACCTGGAATACAGTGAGGGAAGCCACGTCGGGTGGCGAACTCAGCCGATATGGATTTCAGCTGATCCTGCACTCTCCCCATAAGGTGACCCGGTCAAACCAGGATCTTCCGTTTATAAGCCAGCCCCCTTTTCAGATTAAGATTCCCTCCTCTCCTGCCATTTCTGAACGGCTGATCCTGCAAAACAGCACAGGCAAACCGCTTTCTCCCAGTGCATTGATCGCTTACCTGACCTGTGGGCTGAAGTTCTATTTCCGTTATGTGGCAGACTTGAAAGAGCCCGATGAAGTGTCGCAGGATATTGACCGGCAGGCATTCGGCACGATTTTCCACCGGGCGGTGGAAATCTT
>CAYWTT010000357.1:0-4717 GCA_964461245.1 uncultured Prolixibacteraceae bacterium
CTGCATGTAACAATGGAAACCGAAAGACATTTCGCAGGTTTTCATTGAACCGAAGCTGTCCGACGAATCAGGGGCTCACTACCGGAAGATAATCCAAGAGGCCGATGAAGTGATGGGTAAAAACAACTACATCATCACTTCAAATAACCGGGCCAATGTGATCATCCGGGAAATGGGGCTGACCGAAGTGCCTTTGATGGGAATACTCTATCAGACCACGTTCGGCGAGATTGAAAGCCTGGGAAACATCATCATGGCCATCAGCACATCGCAGTTTGCGGTGAACGATTACAGCCGGCTAGTTGCCAAAGCCAAAGCCGCCGGATTTCAGACCGAGTCGAGTGCCGACATCTTCAGCCGGTTTAAGATGATCAATGACAATGAGATTGACTATATTTCGACCGATTACCTGGCTCCCGATCTGAAGGATAATCCGGCTTTGACAGCTGACTTCGCAAAGTTTGAAGATTTTAACTTTACCGGCAAGATCGCAGGGGGAACAGTCACACTGGAGCCTGATCAAATTATGGAACTTGGCTCGCCGTTATCTGAAGTCGGTTTTGGGGCGGTTTACCTTGACCTGGAAATAAAAGGCAGCTGTAAGGTAGTCATGGGGAACCAGGAATTCTTAATTTCAAACCCGGAAATGGAGCGATGCAGACACCAGGTGATGATCTTTAATTCATCACCGCCATTCAGGATTACTGCAGTCGGGAAATGTACGATCAAAAAGATCAGGGTGAGGGTGGCCAGGTTCCAGTAAGGCATTGCTCCGCTTTTTTGCGGATCGGTCAGGACGGGGACGGGATGCAAAAAGGAATTGAACGGATACTTAAAATATCAGGAGATGAAAAAAACATATACGGAAAGAGAAAAGGTCATTGAGGTGATTGCCTCGCCCGATGTATTGGTGGCAGGGGGAGGTCCGGCAGGTATCGGAGCGGCCGTCGGGGCAGCCAAAGCGGGTGCTTCAGTGATGATCATTGAGGCCCTGGGGTCCTTCGGAGGCATGTGGACCAACGGGCTGGTCATCACACTGGCCGGCTTCAATAACTGGCTCAGGCCCTACCAGCGGTGTGTGAACGGGGTTATGGGCGAATGGATCTCCCTGGCTGAAGAGAAGGGAGGCGCCGAAAACAACCGGAGCTGGGTGTTGAATTCCGATCCCGAGATCATGAAGACAGTAGCCGATGAGATGCTCCTCCGCAACGGGGTGAAGTGTCTGCTTCACACCTGGGTAGCTGACGTCATTCTGGAAGAAGGATCGATCAAAGGCGTGCTGGTGGAAAATGTGGACGGGAGAAGAGCCGTGCTGGCGAAGAACATTGTGGACTGCACCGGGAACGGCGATCTTTTTGCCCGGGCGGGTGCGTCCTTTTCCATTTCCCCGGAATTGCAGCCCATGACCCTGCCCTTCTTTCTGGCCGGGGTGGAGACTTCGGGGAAGATCCCCTTTGAGGAGGAGCTGGTGGTGCCCTTCGGACCGGAACCTGGATTCCTCGGGGAACCTCTTTTGTCGGAGTATACTTCGCGCAGGAGAGATGTGGATATAGACCGGGAGAAGCTGAAAAGCGCTTTCGGCAGGGGTGAGCTGCCCAACTTCGGAGGTCCCTGGTTTGGGGGCATGAGAAAGAATTTTCCCTGGGTGAATACCACCCGGGTTTACGGCTCGGCGGTCAATGCCGAAGAACTGACGGCAGCTGAAATCGAAGCGAGGAGAAATGCCCGTGAAATTGCGGATTTCTATAAAAAGGAGTGCGAGGGTTTCCAGAACAGCTGGCTGATGCGGACTGCAGCCACCATCGGCATCCGGGAAACCAGGAGGCTGGATGGGGTGTACAGGCTGACCAGGGAGGATATTGCAGCCTGCCGGAAATTTGATGATGCCATAGCGCTGGGAACCTGGCCCATCGATGTCCATCCCCCGAAAGGAAAGAGCGGAATGCATGAAATGTATGTGCCTCTGCCATACCAGATCCCTTACCGGGCATTGCTGCCGCGGGATACTGACAATCTGATCGTGGCGGGGCGGTGTATTTCTACCGACCGGGAAGCCATGGGAACCATCCGGGTGGGAGCAACCTGCGGGGCCACCGGGCATGCGGCAGGCATCGCCGCAGCCTTGTCGGCACAATCGGGAATCAGTCTTCGGTTGCTTGAGCCCAAAGAGGTGCAGCAAGAGCTGGTCAGGCAGGATGCCCTCTTTAATCATGAACAGATTTCATAAATCCGGATCGTAAAACAGGCATTTCCGGCAAAGATCAAAGAATCAAAACCATAAGAAAACGAATATGAGACAAGCGATAATAGGTTCACCCGGCGGTGGTCTATCTGGTCATCCAGGGGCATGAGTATTCAGCCATAGTTGAAGCGGTCGGGTCGGAGGAGAAAGGTGTCGTTCCCGGCATGAGGGCTACAGCCCGTCCGTAATTGGTATGCGGTTCGTGTGTCCCCTGCCGGCGCGGTCAGTATAAGGTGTGTCAGAATCTGAAAGTTCAGGGATTCCAGGCTCCCCGTGTGATGCGGAAGCTGCTTGTCGTACCGCAGGACCGGATCAGGGTCGATTATCCGTCGGAACCTGACGGGAAAAAGGCCCATTGCTGGCTTATGGCCTTGCCGGAGAAGGGCCACTATACGGTGTATGCCCCTCCTTACTGACCGAATTTGATTCGACCGATATCCGGAAGCTCTCGGAGGGGAAGGTTGCTGCCACGACCAGGGCGTTGACACTGTTCAGCTGGATGAAGGAGAATGTCGGTTTTCTTTCGGAAATTGAACTGATCAGTTTTGTGCCGCAGATCGGTATCCGTGACAGCCGGAGAATCAAGGGAAGGTATACCCTGTCGGATGAAGATGTCCTGAAGTCACGGAAATTCCCGGAATCAGGGATAGCCAATGGGGTCCATCCTGTCGATTTGCATGTGAAGACGGAGAAATCGGAAGGAAATCTGATCGTACTTTTCTGTGGGGACTATTACCAGATTCCCTATGAAACCATGTTACCTGAAGGAGTGGATAACCTGATCGTTACAGGGAGGTCCATCTCTTACACTTTTATGGCGCAGGGTTCCTTATGGGTGATGGCCACCTGCTTGATGCTGGAACCAGGGGAAGGCCCCTCTGCCTCCCGAAATTGCCCGGAAGGGCTATCCGGATTCAGGGAAGAAATAGGGATTTGCTGCAATTGGTTTGGAATGCCGGGGAAGGGCTGACCTATACTGTTTCCATACAGCCTGCCGGGAGTGACTGTGGGGAATGTTTTGGGTAACATAAAAAATATTCCGGATATCATTTCTTTTAAACTCTGCAATTCTTATATTTACAGGTGTTAAGCGCCTAGATATGGAAGCAGTACGTGATATACGCATCACGGCAGTAAATCATCATGCGGAAAGAAGGATCCTGATTCAGTTTTCGCGGGATTTGCAATTGGAGGAATTAGTCCGAAAGTTGCCCGGATGCCGGTGGAGTCAGACGTTGAAAGGGTGGCACGTTGCCAACAATCCGGGAAATCTCAGGTTGATATTCAGTACGTTCAAAGGGGTTGCTGAAATTGACAAAACAGGAGTTTTCGGACCATTTACCAGCAGCAAGGTTACCGGGGAATCTGTGCCGATGCAAAAGAAGCCGGTTTTTCCTGTTCTGCCTGAACTATCAGAAGTTGCCACACGGAAGACCAATGAATTTGTCAGGTGGATGACGCAGCAACGATATGGTGAGAGTACAATCAAAACTTATTCAGAAGCGATCAGGAAATTTCTGCGTTATTATTCACATAAAATGCCTGATGAGATCACCAATCAGGATTTGTTGGAGTTTAACAATGGATATATACTGAAGAGAGGATATTCTGCTTCATTTCAGAATCAGGTTATCAATGCCGTGAAGTTGTTTTATCTGAAAGTAGAAAACCGGCATATTGAGCTGGAACAGATTGAACGGCCGCGCAGGGGCAGACCATTACCCAAGGTAATTGACAAAGGGATTATTCAGGAGATGTTGTCGACGATTACCAACATGAAGCATAAAACAGCGCTTACGCTGGTATATGGTTGTGGGTTGAGGCGCAGTGAGCTGATCCATCTCAGGCTTTCAGATATTGATCTGCACCGGCATGTATTAATGATTAACAACAGCAAAGGGAAAAAGGACCGGGATTTACCCTTGAGTGACAAGCTTGAGCAGATGATCAGGCGTTACATACAGGCTGCGAAACCTGATACTTATCTGATTGAGGGGCAATTCCGGGGTAAGCCTTACAGTGAGGCAAGTCTTGAAAAGATATTTCAGAAATATCTGGGAGCAGTATTGTCAGATCACCATTTTACGCTGCATTGTTTACGCCACTCGTTTGCAACCCATTTACTGGACTCCGGGGTTGATTTGCGGTTTATCCAGGAGTTGTTGGGGCACAAGAGCAGCAGGACCACTGAGATTTACACCCATGTAAGCATGAAAAGTCTGAAGAACATAAAAAATCCAACCGACGATTTTGATTTATAGCTATATTTACTCAAAGGTAGACAAAGCATCCCATTTTTGTCTGCCTCATGTCAAAAATGGAAATAGATAAATAAGTTACCAACAAGCCGAGAAAAAATAACGACAGACTGAAAATTGAATTTTGCTGCAATAAAAAGATAGAAAAAAGGAAAATGCCACCGCACAAAAGCAAGAGTGTGGCTGCCCTTCCCTGCAACCGTCCCTTCGCAGCCAC
>CAYWTT010000358.1:0-4678 GCA_964461245.1 uncultured Prolixibacteraceae bacterium
AAGGTCGTGTTCCTGGAGCAGAATCTGAACTGCAACCTGTGGTCGGAAAAGGTGATCAGCCTGCAACAACAGTCCACTGACCTGGACAAATATATTCAGCAGTTGGCCCGCCAATCACAAATCCTGAATGAACAGGTGCTTATCGGGAGGAAACAATTTGCACGCGACACCCTTCTTTTCAGAAAAGGGGTGATTGCGGAAACCGAACTCGAACAATCGCGCGCCGCATTGCTTAAAAGTGAACTTGAACACCGCACGGCCCTCACCAACCTTACCAATGCGAGGATGCAGTTTTCCCAGGTTAGGCGCCAGATCTCGGAAAATCAAAACCAAAAAACGGAAGAACAAAACAACCTCCTTTCCAAAGTAAGGGAGCAGTATGAGAATCTTTACAACCAGTTGCTTACCTGGGAACAGACCTATGTACTGAAAACCCCCGTGGAAGGAAAAGTGACCTTCACCAACATCTGGAAGGTCAATCAGCAGATTGACGAAGGAACCCCTGTCTTTTCAGTGGTGCCCCTGACGCGGCAGAAGATCATCGGCCGCGTACAGCTCCCGGTTTCGGGATCAGGGAAGGTCAGAATCCATCAAAAAGTCAATATCCGGCTCGACAACTACCCTTATCTGGAATATGGGATTTTACAGGGGCAGATCGCTTCTGTTTCGCTGGTGCCCTTCACCTCCGGTTCCGGCAGTTACTATACCGCTGAAGTCTCATTCGACCAGGGACTGACCACCAATTATCGGAAAACCTTACCCTTCGGGCAGGAGCTTCAGGGTGACGCCGAAATCATCACCAACGACCTGAGACTGATCGAACGTTTGGTTGCCCCGCTGGTTTCCCTGTTCAGGGAGAGAATGTTAATCAATTGATATTTTAGCTTCTCCCGATCCTGTTTTTTTGATTTTTTTTAACTTCCGGAATGGCTCATAAGTTAAAATTTGTACTTTTGTGGGCCGTTTTTAGGGGTAAAATCACAATTTTATCCTTGAAAAGCGTTGTGATTCAATATTTATACATACTTTTGCAGTCCATTTTTGGAAATTATTAACTAAGAAAAAAACAGGTATTTATGCCAACGATTCAACAGTTAGTTAGAAAAGGAAGACAAAGTAAAGCCGACAAGAGCAAATCTCCGGCCCTTGATTCATGTCCGCAACGTCGCGGGGTATGTGTGCGTGTGTACACCACCACTCCCAAAAAGCCAAACTCGGCCATGCGCAAGGTAGCCAGGGTTCGCCTGACAAACGGCAAAGAAGTGAATGCTTACATTCCCGGGGAAGGACATAATCTGCAGGAACACTCCATCGTACTGGTACGGGGAGGCAGGGTGAAAGATCTTCCGGGTGTGCGTTATCACCTGATCCGCGGGGCACTGGATACAGCCGGAGTAGAAGGCCGTCTCCAGCGTCGTTCAAAATACGGTGCCAAGAGGCCGAAGGCCGGAAAAGCTCCCGTTGCTGCTGGTAAAAAGAAATAATTAATCCGTTCATTTAAGTTATTGCTAAGTGGTTTGGTTGAGTAAGCAGTTTCTCCTCCTGTCTTCCGGGGAAGCGCTGAAGACACCGCCTGTGGGCAGCCAATTTAAATAACACTAAAAACAAAAAAATGAGAAAAACAAAACCAAAGAAGAGACATCTCCTTCCCGATCCCAGGTTCAATGACGTGTTGGTAACCCGTTTTGTGAACGACCTGATGAAAGACGGGAAGAAATCAATTGCCTATTCCATTTTCTATGACACCCTCGACCTGGTGAGCAAACGCATGAAAAGCGACGAAGTAGCCCCGCTCGATGTATGGAAAAAAGCACTGGAAAACATCACTCCCCAAGTGGAGGTTAAAAGCCGCAGGGTGGGTGGAGCCAACTTCCAGGTTCCCATGGAAATCCGCAATGAACGTAAAGTGGCCATCAGTATCAAGAACCTGATACTCTTCGCAGGGAAACGTTCGGGCAAGTCGATGGCCGACAAACTGGCTTCAGAAATCGTCGCTGCCTACAACCTGGAAGGAGGAGCATATAAGAAAAAAGAAGATACTCACCGCATGGCTGAAGCCAACCGTGCATTTGCCCATTTCAGATTTTGACAGCTGCACCCTATTTTCAAGGCAGCAAGGTATACAATAATAAATTATGGCAGTTCAGGATCTGAAATATACAAGGAATATAGGCATAATGGCGCACATTGATGCCGGTAAGACCACCACTTCGGAACGCATTCTGTTTTACACCGGTTTGACTCACCGCATGGGCGAGGTCCATGACGGCGCAGCCACGATGGACTGGATGGAGCAGGAGCAGGAGCGGGGAATTACCATTACATCGGCCGCAACAACCACCTTCTGGAAATATTCGGACCAGAACTATAAAATAAATATTATTGACACTCCCGGCCACGTTGATTTCACCGTCGAGGTGGAGCGTTCTCTCCGGGTCCTTGACGGAGCCGTGGCTCTTTTCTGTGCCGTGGGCGGAGTGGAAGCCCAGTCGGAAACCGTATGGCGTCAGGCTGAAAAATACGGGGTACCCCGGATTGGTTTTGTCAATAAAATGGACCGTCAGGGTGCCGATTTCTTCCATGTCTATTCCGATATCCGGAACAAGCTGAAAGCCAATCCGGTACCGATCACCATTCCTATCGGATCAGAAGAACATTTTGCCGGAGTGATCGACCTGATCGAAATGAAGGCGATATACTGGTTTGAGGATGAAACGCTGGGATCAAAATTCACAGCTGAAGAAATCCCGGCCGACATGAAGGAGCTGGCTCTCGAATGGCGTACCAAGCTGGTTGAATCAGCTGCCGAACACGACGACGAATTGCTCGAACGCTATTTCGAAGATCCTGATTCCATTACGGTCGACGAGTTGCACGAGGTGATCCGCAAAGCCACCATCCGGGGAGACATTGTGCCCCTGATGTGCGGTTCCGCATTCAAGAACAAAGGAATCCAGCGACTGTTGGATGCCGTTTGTGCATACCTGCCCAGCCCGACCGATATCGATGCCGTAGTAGGCAATGAACCGGGAGACAAAGATCACAAGATCTCGAGGAAGCCCGATGTGAAGGAACCTTTGGCCGGACTGGCTTTTAAGATCGCCACCGATCCTTTTGTGGGAAGGTTGTGCTATATCCGGGTATATTCCGGAAAGATCGAGTCGGGTCAGCAGGTGCTGAATACGCGGACCGGTAAAAAAGAACGGATTTCGAGGTTGTATCAGATGCATTCCAATAAACAAAATCCGAAGGAGGTCATTGAAGCGGGTGATATTTGTGCTGCAGTAGGATTTAAGGATATCCGCACCGGGGATACGCTGTGTGCCCTGGATCATCCCATCGAACTGGAAAGCATGATATTTCCGGAACCTGTGATCGGGATCGCCATTGAACCCAAATCACAGAACGACATCGACAAACTCGCCAACGGCCTGTCGAAACTTGCGGAGGAAGATCCCACCTTCCGGGTGAATACTGATCCCGACTCCGGGCAGACTGTGATCCGCGGGATGGGTGAACTCCACCTGGAGATCATTGTCGATCGTCTCCGGAGGGAATTCAAGGTGGAATGCAACCAGGGAGCACCCCAGGTGGCTTACAAAGAGGCGCTTACCCGCCCGGTCGAACTGCGTGAAGTATTCAAGAAGCAAACCGGAGGCCGTGGAAAATTCGCGGATATCATGGTGCGGATCGAGCCCGTGGCACAAGGAGTGACGGGCTTGGAATTCGTCGATATGGTGAAAGGCGGGAATATCCCGAGGGAATATATTCCGGCCGTTGAAAAGGGATTCAGGGAATCGCTGGCCAATGGCCCTCTGGCAGGTTACCCGGTTGACGGACTAAAGGTCACCCTGTTGGACGGGTCGTTCCATGCGGTCGATTCCGATCAGCTTTCGTTCGAGATCTGTGCCAAACAGGCCTACCGCTCTGCAGCTCCCAAGGCCGGCCCCAAACTGCTGGAACCGGTGATGAAACTGAAGATTGTCACTCCCGACGAATACATGGGTGATATCATCGGTGATCTGAACCGTCGCCGAGGCAATGTGACCGGAATGGAAACCAAGTCGGGGGCAAGGGTTATTCAGGCCCTGGTGCCGCTGGCCGAGCAATTCGGATATGTTACCGTATTACGTACCCTTTCTTCAGGCAGGGCCACCTCCTCGATGGAATTCAGCCATTACGAGGAAGTTCCCCGCAACCTGGCGGAAAAAGTACTCTCGGAAATAAAAGGAAGAACAGACTTATTACAATAAAAAAATTAATCATTTTCTCATCATGAGTCAAAAAATCAGGATCAAACTGCAATCGTATGATCATAATCTGGTGGACAAGTCTGCTGAAAAAATCGTAAAGACAGTGAAAACTACCGGTGCAGTGGTAAGCGGTCCCATTCCGCTGCCCACCCATCGCCGGGTATTTACTGTTTTGCGTTCGACCTTTGTCAACAAAAAGTCAAGGGAACAGTTTCAGCTTTCCTCCTACAAGAGACTGATCGACATTTACAGTTCAACGGCAAAAACCATCGACGCGCTGATGAAGCTGGAATTACCCAGTGGCGTGGAGGTAGAAATCAAAGTGTGATAATTATTTAAAAAGTAGTCGAAAATGGCTGGAATTATTGGAAAAAAAATCGGAATGACATCCGTATTCAGTGTTGAGGGGAAAAATATCCCATGCA
>CAYWTT010000359.1:0-4677 GCA_964461245.1 uncultured Prolixibacteraceae bacterium
CTGTCTGATTTTGAATCGAGCCTGTCCAAAGTCTCACTCAGTTCAATGTCGGGACTGAGCGGATCGTATTTGGGCGTGGTCACACTTCTGGAATAGCCGTAATAAAGCGGAATATTCACCCCGCTCTCTTTCGGGAAGAACCTGCCCAGATCGAGGGAAGCGGCTACATCCAGTTCATTCAGATTGTCAAGGCTTCGTTCGTTCACACTTTGATCGATACTTCCGAAACCGGCAGATCGGGTCCGACCGGCCACGGTAACTGTTCCGAGGTCGGCAAGCCGCGCGGTCACCCTGGCATTGGCAGCCCAACCGCCGCTTTCATCAAAATCGGACAGCCGAAGTTCATTGACCCACACTTCCACAGAACGGGACCCGGTATTTACCTGCTTTTTCTTGTTCCGGATACCCATCATCATAACCTGGACATTCCCCAGGTTGGGACTTCCCTTTACTTTGACCAGGTTCTTCCCGTTATTCCAGCCTTCATAAGCCACTTCGTACACATCCTGGTTGCGCAGTGTCGATCCGGCTTTTCTCATCAGGGCATCCCTGTCGAGCTTCAGATTGGTGGACAGTTCCAGGGGAACGTCGACTCGGTTTTCATCGGGCCATACCTTGTAACGGTCGGCTTCGATCTCCCCGTTATACCTTCCGGCATCTGTGAGTTTCAGCGGGATCTCATATTCATAGTAATTGTAATTGTAGTCGGTTCCCATACGGATGAAGAAGGTCAAATCATCGTCATTCAACGGATACCCGTTCATCTCTTCAGCGTGAACCTCCAGTTTCAGCCGCTTGTATCGGCGGAAATCCATATAAATGCTCTTGTATGCTGCGCGGGCATCCCCCTGTTCCAGGTTAGTGACCTTCATCACCATGGATTGTTCGTTCAGTTGCCGCAGCTGTGGATTGGCGGGATCAATCACCCGGTCGATACCGGGTGGCAGCACATAATTGACCGGTGATTTGCTACCGTTTTCTTCGATGTTGACAGCCGATATGTCAAAGGAGGCGTTTGCCGACTGGCTTCCTGTTTCAGCCAGGGTCTGCGTATACCTGCGCCAGTCAGACCGGACCAGGTCAAGCGTAGCAAAACGCAGAACCACCGGATCTTCGAAATCATGCAGGAAAATTCTGAGGAAACGAATCGACTTAAAGTCACTGATCGATCCAAAGGCTTTATCATATTCCCTGACCGGAATCTTGAACTGGTACCAGTTTACTTCGCCGATCTGTCCGTTCTTCAATTGGACCCGTGAATGCTTGATGTCATTGATATAGTTTTTTCCCAGTTTCATGTCCTCCTTCCTGATGCTGATCCTGTACTGGTAATACCGCTCGTACTCATTGAGGGTGTTGTCGCTGTTGATATCTTCGGCATCCGGCAGCGTGGAAGCTGAAGTGGAATACGATTCGGGAGACATCTCGGTGGTGGGCGAGTTCCCTTCGGGGCCGTTATACTTTTTATAGCGTTCCAGAATGTCGAGCTGCTCCTGGTCATAGTCCGATCCGCGGTAGTAATGATAATCGTCCTGTGAAGGATCGGCTTCGAATTTGCTGAGCACCTCAGGGGTTACGATGTGCTTGAGATCAGAAAGATAGTTGGTGAAAAAACTGCCTTCATCCTTGTTGTTAAGCCCGTCAAATCCAAGGTCCTGGTATTTGCGGGAAGAAGTATTGTTGTCGAAGGCATTTACCAGCGATTGCTGGGTGGATACCCTTCCCCAGGTGGTGGTATCGACATTGGAGACTGCATCCGTAACCGGCAGCCCGTTTTCGAACGATTTCCGGCTGTCACGGAGTACATCTTCAGATATATCACCCAGGTTGAAATATAAATCACCTCCTTTGGGAACATTGATCGTATCGTTCACAAAGGGGTCCATCAACCAGAATTCGATGAATTCAATATTGGCGGTTTCAAAGTCGCTGTTGTCGATCTTCCGCATGATCCCTCCCCAGCGGCTTTTCGGATTGCGGAGCGTTCCGTCGGGATTAATCCCCGCCGATACCTGAGAAGGACGGGTGTCATAGTTATATGGTCCTTTTTCATTCGGATAAAAGGCCAAATCAAACACTGAAATATTGGTGGGTTCCCCGATGGTGGATTCCTTGTCGGGAAAGATCTCCTGTTCAAAGACTTCTCTGACCAAGTGATTGGATTGGAGATCCTTGTTATTTCGGATATAATCCGGAGTCAATGTGCTGCTTCTCAGGAAGAGGGGATCGATGATGTACCAGGCTAACAGGGCCCGGTTGAAACCATAGTCAAGCTGGTTGGTCATGTTTCCTTCCGGGAAGAGCGACTGGTGTTGGGGGGTACTTGCCAGCATCCACGATTGGCGGGGCTTCAGGTCAATGGAGGTTTTGGTACCTTCAAAATCATCCACGTAGGCAGTTCCACTGCTTTCAATCACTTTGGAATGGCCAGGAACCAGCTTGGCAACTTCACCTTCGAAATTGATGGTCGAAGGAGCCTTGGTGCTGATGAAGGGTAGTCTGTCGATCATTTTGGTCAAAAACCGGCTCTCGCTTGTAAAGTTGGCATCGAGGCCCAACATCAGGTTGGAAATCGGATCTTCCCCGTAATTCACCTTTTGAGTCAGGGGTCTTTCCTGCATGTAAAGGGCAGTGGCTCCCAGGTTAAACCGGTCGGAAACCGCATAGTTGGCATGCGTACCCAGCAGGGTCTTCCGTTGCATGGAAAAGAGATCCTCACTTTCAGTCGAGACCTGTATCGGGGTGCCTGCTTCCAGCAGACCCGGATTGATAATGGAAACCCTTCCCAGGGTGTAATCCACGGTATAGTCGACATTTTCGGTAAGTTCCCGCCCGCCGGCTGTGACTTTGACCGAACCTTTGGCCAGGTTAATGGAACCCACGGAAATGTCAGAACTTGACGATCCCTTGTAACTTCCGGTTAACCGGAATTTATTATGCTCAGCATCCTGTGCTGCTACCGTTTTAGTAGAATCATAGAGCGACTGGTACGTATATTTTCTAATCAGCGCCTGATCCCGGATCGAATCAGCAAGGTGTTTGCCAAAAGGCTCCAGAACTGGGAAAATGATCCTTCCCGTGGAAGAGTTCACTGTATATCCTTCAATATAGTCGAAAACGCCATCCTTGTATGGATCCTGCTGTTTGTTCAGGTTATCGAGATTCATCACGTTCAGCAGTATATGCCCGTTGATCCTTCCGTCAGGGATGTAATTGATATAGGTGCCTGTTGAATCGTTCATGAACATGACGTTCAGGGTGAAACTGTCGCTGGTCAGCTGATAGGCGTTCAGGTTGTACACATTCTTCATCATCAGGTTCCAGGTGGGAATACCCGGTGAAAGGTTGGTTCCTTTTATCAGTTTCAGAATGAGGGTATTCGGAGCATCCACTCCATCGGTCGAAAACTCTCCCACCTGGTAAACCTGCCCGTTTACCGTGTAATTAAAGGCGACAGCCAGCACTTCATCGCTGTTGAGTGCTGTGTTCAGCGAAATATAACCCAATTGCTGGTTGACGGTATATTCCGATTCGTTCAGCTTACGGGCCTGCTCAATTTTGTCAAAGTCACGTCCTCCTGTGAACTGGTCGCCAAACTGTGACATCACTGCAGTGATCGACTGAATGCTTCGGATGCCGCTGTAAGTGGTCGATATCTCTTTATATAAACCGTTCGCTCCATTGTTGGGATAGTTCCTGGCCGGCGAAGGCTCCCCGACGGTCTGCTGAAACCCGGGAATGGTATTGTAAATATGTGGATTGTGTTCACCCAGGTCCTGGAGCGCCAGAATATTCCTCGACTCTGTGAAGTTGTTGGATTTGTTGGTCACCCAGACCTCAATTTTGTTAATGGTAACTCCTGACCGGATAACCGGCAGATTGCGGAGCGCCTCGTCATAATGATCCCGGAAATACTGGGAAAGGAAGAAGTGCCGGTTGGCATCGTAATCTTCAGCAGAGATCTCAAATTCGGTCACCTGAGAGCCTCCTTCCGTTTCCACGACATTGGTCTCTCCCTTGTGTTGTGAAAAAAGAGTGGTCACGGTCAGTTTTCCAAACTGCATTTCGGTTTTAACCCCGAAAAGATTGGATGCACCTGTGATTAGGGAACCATTCAGGGGAAGCGATACATTACCCGCTTCCACCCGCTTGATGATCTCATCTTCCTCCCCCGTATACTCGAGGTTCATCTTGTTCTCGTAATCAAAAGTGGCCTCTGTGTTGTAGTTGACGCGCATCTTCATTTTGGTGCCGATTTCGCCCATTACGTTCATCTGGATCTTCTGATCAAAATCGAAAGTGGGAACCTTCCTCAGTCTTTCCGGTATGGCAGGATTATCGGTGGCATTCATCTGATAGCCGAAACTCACCTCCACATATCCCTGTGGTTTCACATTGATGGTGTTTCCCCCGAAAATACGGTTGAATGCCTCGCTTTGAATGGTCAGCTTAGGGATCAGTGAATTTCTGGCGTCGGCTTCTGATATGTTCTGGCGTTGTTGCCAATAATCCTTTATGGATTTCTGAAAATCATAGTTCACATAATCTTTAAGCGACATGCTTTGCGGAAGCCGGTAATTCAGTTTTCCGATTTTTTCATAAAATACATATTGGCCTGTCACCGGATCGTACTCAACCTGGTAATTGATATTTGCGGGCTTTTTAAGGGTAAGGGAG
>CAYWTT010000360.1:0-4676 GCA_964461245.1 uncultured Prolixibacteraceae bacterium
CGGAATCTGTACTTTGGCTGCTTTGTGCCATGGTCGTCAGATTAATTGACATGGCCACGATAATAATCAGAATGCTTCTTTTCATAATATATTCATTAATTAAATATTTATTTAGTTTTTCCACATAGGCCCATCAGGACACAATAGAAATTTGTTCACCCGTCTTCCTCCGTCATCCGGGTCGATAACTGATAACCGATAACCGATAACTGACAACCCGTCTTCCTTCGTCATCCGGGCAGGCCGATAACCGGCAACCGATAACCGGCAACCAACCTCATTTAATCGGGCAAGTGTCTCCACAGTGAAAGCCGTTTTCTTCATTATTCCGTCATTTCACTCATTCAGCATGATCCTGTCCAGCTTTTCAAACCTTGAATTCTGGGATATGAACTCCGGAACGATCTCTTTCATCCGCATGACCAGCTCTTCCTCGGTTTCGAGCGTCAGATGGGTCAGCAGTTCGTTGATCCGGAAGAGGGTGGATGGGTAGTCGTAAGATCTGAATTTGCCAATCATGATCTTTTCATGGTGGGTGGGCAGGTGTTCCTCCCTGTTGGCGAGCAGCTCCTCGTAAAGTTTCTCCCCGGGGCGCAGGCCGGTCTCCAGGATCTGGATATCCTTGTGGGGTGTGAATCCCGAAAGGCGGATCATTTTTTCCGCCAGGTCATAGATCTTGACCGGTTTTCCCATGTCGAAGAGGAAGATCTCTCCTCCTTTTCCCATAAAACCGGCTTCCAGTACGAGGCGGCAGGCTTCGGGGATGGTCATGAAATAGCGGATGATCTTCCTGTCGGTTACGGTGACTGGTCCCCCCTGGCTGATCTGCTTTTTGAAAAGCGGGATCACCGAACCGTTGCTGCCCAGTACATTTCCGAAGCGGGTGGTGATGAACTGGGTGCGGCAGCCCGACTGGTTGCCCAGCGACTGGGTATACATTTCGCAGATCCGCTTGGTGGCTCCCATCACGTTGGTGGGATTCACGGCTTTGTCGGTCGAAACCATCACAAATTTCTTCACCCTGAATTCCACGGCCAGGTCGGCCAGGATCTTGGTTCCCCTGACGTTGTTACGCAAGGCTTCGTAAGGGTTGTCCTCCATCATGGGGACATGCTTGTAGGCAGCGGCATGGAAAATGATGTCAGGTGTGCAGGTTTCAAACAACCGGCGCATCCGGTAGTTATCGGTCAGGTCGGCCACAACCGGGATCAGCTGTGTGTCGGTTTTCATGGCGGACACCTCATTGTGGAGGTCGTAGAGCGCCGATTCCGACTGGTCAACCATACAGATACGGTCGGGAAAGAGCCTGACCAGCTGCCTGATGATTTCTGAACCGATGGAACCCGCCGCTCCCGTGACCATGATCTTCTTTCCATATACCCCGCGGTTTACATCGCAGTTGTCAAGCATAATGGGATCACGACCCAGCAGGTCTTCAATCTGCACATCCTGGATCTGATTGGAAAAGAACTTGCCGTTGAGCCATTGTTTCGACTCCGGCAGCTCCTTTACCCTGATGTTGTTTTGGATGCATAGATCCACGATCTCTGATTTGCGCTCTTTGGTCAGCTTGGAAGCGGTGATGCCGATCACCACCTCTTTCACCTCTTTCTCTTCCATAATTTTGCCGAAAGCCTCTGTGGGGGAATAGACCATCAGTCCGTCAATTCTTTTCTGGTGGTAAGCCGGATTGTCATCAATAAAACCGATCAGGTTATACCGGAGGGTTTCGTCTTTCTCGATCACCGACTTGGTGATCATGCCCATGGAACCGGCCCCGAAGATCATGATGTTGTGCTCTGAAACCGGCTTTTTGACCAGGTTGTGAT
This sequence comes from uncultured Prolixibacteraceae bacterium, assembly GCA_964461245.1. GTDB lineage: Bacteria > Bacteroidota > Bacteroidia > Bacteroidales > Prolixibacteraceae > UBA1413. Next base: position 1,830 of record CAYWTT010000360.1, read on the forward strand.
ACACATGGGTGATGACATAGCGTGTGCCCACCAGGATGGAACCGGTGATAAAATATTGCGGCACCAGCACCGACAGCGGGATCACCAGCTGAGCATCGCTGTGGTAGCCCAGGAAGGAGACCAGGGCCATTCCGGCGGTTCCAAAGGTGAGGAACTGGACGATGGAGATGGCATCGCTCACCGAAGAGTGCCTGAGAATGCCGTTGTATGGTTTGAAAAGGGCAGCTCCCAGAATAAAAAAGGGAAGGGTGGCCAGCAATTGAAGTCCCATCTTCGGAATATCTACGGCCGAGGAGACCAGGTTAAAGCGTAACAGGTAAGTAAAGGTGAATACCAATACCAACACCCCCATGTCATAAAAAAATACGATCCATCGGGGCAGGAAGAATCGATCAAGGAGTTTCTTAAATCTTCTGCGCATTATTATAAGTTTGGGTTACCAATTCAAATGTCCATAAGATATTACATTGACAAATATAATTAAGGATTTTTTATATGGTACGCATTTATCTAACAAATTAATAATTAAATTTCAACAGAACCAGAAATATGTTTATGGTTCGAGGTTCTGGTTTCGGTTACCGGTTGTCGACCACATTAGTATTTGGGCAGCTCCATGGCGGCGTGTATAACTCATTCAACTCTTCAATCGGACGACATGATCAAACCAGGGCAACAGGGCAGTCCTGTGGGTTACAAAGACGATGGTGACCTTTTCCTTCAGCCGGGAGAGCACCTCCATGATGGTTTGTTCGTTATCCGCATCGAGCGAAGAGGTGGCCTCATCAAGCAGCAGCAATTGCGGATTTCGGAGCAACACCCGGGCCAGGGCGAGCCGTTGGCGTTCACCCCCGGAGAAACAGTAAGGGTAGTTGACCAAAAATTCATCGAGACCCTTTTTGTACCGGTTGACCAGATGCTCTGCATGGACCTGTCCCAAAACCCGGATGATCTCGTCATCTCTGATCTCCTCCCGGCTGTCCCAGACCAGGTTCTCCCTCAGGGTGCCGTCCACGAAAAAAGAGTCCTGTGGCAGATAGCCGATGCTGGATTTCCAGGCAGGCAGTAATTCTTCATCCAGCAGATGTCCGTCGACCAGGATACCTCCTGACCCCGGTTTTTGCAATCCCGCGATCAGGTCAATCAGAGTGGTCTTGCCCAGACCGGATTCACCCAGTATCCCCGTGATTTTCCGGGCCGGAATGGAGGCGGAATAGTGGCGGAAAAGTTCTTCTCCGTCGGGGTAGGCAAAGGATACTTTTTTTAGGCTGATCTCCCGCTCAATCGGAATATGTTTTCTTTGACCTGCCGTGGTAAACGGCATTTCCGGGAAATCCTCATCCAGTTGTATAACCAGCTTTACCGAGGCTACATTGGAGAGGATCATGTTTATATCGGTGTTCATCGAGGTGAACTGAGGAAAAATCCGGGCAAAGAGCAGGATCAGAATGAAAAATGAGGTCAGGGGCACCTGGTGAAATTGGTAGCCTGCATATACAGTGATCACCAGCACCCCGATGCCGGACAGCCTGTATATCAGCTGGGGCAGTGACCAGTTTTTCTGCATCCTGAATTCCAGGTCAAGCAGGGAGGTGCTGGCTTCATTGAATTTGTGATAGTAAAAGTCTTCGGAACTGTGCACTTTGGCAATTTTTACCGTTTGCCAGAAGTCGTCAATGTATTTCAGCAACTGATTATATGAAGCCACAAATCCTTCGCCGAGGCTGAATGAGCGGAAAAGAAACCTGCGAAGGAATATGAACAGGACAGCACCCACTGCAATGATCATCAGGGTGAACCTGACCTCCACGGCCAGGGCCCAGGCGATATAGGAGGCTGTGAGGATACCCGTGGTGAGCAAACGCAGGTAGAAATAGAGATAATTGGCCATATTGGGGACCTCTTTGGTGAGTACCTGAAGGTGGTTGGTTTTACTTTTGGTGTTCAGCATTGGCCAGTCGGCACCGATGATCTTGCGGAAGAGCCGCCTTCTCAGGTCATTGATGAAAGTCTGCTGGTAACGCGCATCCAGGATCGATTTCCCATATTGCAACAGGGCGGTGAAAGTTAGCAAAACCACATAGATAAGCAGAATCGTTTCAATCGTTATCGGGATGCCGGTGGCTGCAGCCAGTTCGCCGATTATCCGGCCAAGTCCCTCCACCCTTTCACCGTTTCCGATATTCAGCAATTGAAGAAGCGGAATCAGCAGAACGATCGAAAATCCGGAACTCACACCCATACACAGGGTTAGCAGGAAGATCAGTGACAGCTTCCGGGGTTTGTGCTTTCCAAGCAACCTGAAAGTTTTGCCTGCAAAAATGAAGCTATTCATTCCTTGAAAATCAGTTGTCCAAAACGGTTGACATAGGTATGAAAAAAATCATGAAAAAAAACAGGATTTCCAGTTTTCTTTACATCATAATTTTTTTTATACTTGCGTCAGTATTTGGGAATTTAAAAATGAAGGGACTATGAAGTACATTCATAGACGGGATGTGATTAGTGGGCGGCTCGATGAAGAGCTGGTCATGATGGATATTCAGAAAGGGAAATACTTCTCCCTTAACCCGGTGGCGACCCGTATCTGGGACATTCTGGAAAAGCCGGTATCTAATGACGAATTGCTCCGCATTTTGCTCGAGGAGTATGAGGTCACGGAGGAAACATGTCGCAGGGAGGTCGGGGAATACCTGGCAGAAATGGAAAATCTGGGACTGGTGTTGACGGTGGAAACAGAATAAGCGGTGGGGAAAAGCCAAATAGGCACCGTAGGACACTGGAGAAATTCCGGTTATCAGTTGTCAGTTATCAGTTATCAGTTAGTCCGGATGATGAAAGAAGAGG
>CAYWTT010000361.1:0-4646 GCA_964461245.1 uncultured Prolixibacteraceae bacterium
TCGCGACAGGATTAATGAATTGCTGGGAATACAATCCGATCCCCTGGGGGCCGGGTACAATGTGAACCAAAGCAAAATTGCCATCGGTTCAGGCGGTTTTCTGGGAAAGGGCTTTCTGAACGGCACCCAAACCAAATTTAATTTCGTCCCTGCACAAAGCACCGACTTTATTTTTTGCACAGTGGGGGAAGAGTGGGGGTTTGTCGGCTCCATCTTTGTGATATCGCTCTTTATCCTGTTGTTTATCAGGCTGATATTCCTTGCGGAACGCCAGCGGTCCACCTTTTCCCGGGTTTACGGTTATGCTGTGGCATCCATTCTCTTTTTCCATTTCATGGTAAATATCGGCATGACCATTGGACTTATGCCGGTTATCGGAATTCCATTGCCCTTTTTTAGCTATGGGGGCTCCTCTTTGTGGTCCTTCACCATCCTTCTTTTTATTTTTCTGAGACTGGATGCAAGCCGGCTTGACAAGTTGGTATAAACCTGTTATTTAACAGAGATCTCTTCTGAATGGGATGAGTTTTATCCTGTTTTTTGAGCGGTCTACTGCCTACATTTCAGAAAAAATCTGGTTTATGAGAAGGGAAAAAGTGATTATCATCGGTGCTGCAGGAAGGGACTTTCATAATTTCAATACCTATTTCAGAAGTAATCCTGATTTTCAGGTGGTTGCTTTTACTGCAGCACAAATACCTGATATTGACGGACGCAGATACCCGGCGGAGCTGGCTGGAACGCTTTACCCTGACGGAATCCCGATATATCATCAGAACGAATTAAGAAATCTGATAAAAACGCTGGGTGTCGATATCTGTGTTTTTGCATACAGCGACATTCCCAATCAGTATGTGATGAGGATTTCATCCCTGGTCAATGCCTCCGGGGCCGAATTCTTACTGTTGGGCCCCAAGCAGACCCAGCTGAGCAGCAGCAAGCCGGTGATCTCGGTTTGTGCCACCCGCACCGGTTCCGGTAAAAGCCAGACAAGCCGGAAAATCGTACAAATGCTCATGAAAAGGGGACTGAAAGTGGTAGCTGTTAGGCACCCCATGCCCTATGGCAATCTGGCACTTCAGAAGGTTCAGCGGTTTGCCAGACTTTCCGACCTGGAAAAGCACAAATGCACTATTGAGGAGATCGAAGAATATGAACCTCATATCGTCCGTGGAAATGTGATCTATTCAGGGGTGGATTATGAAGCCATTCTTCGTGCGGCGGAGAATGACCCCAACGGATGTGACGTCATCCTCTGGGACGGGGGCAACAATGATTTCTCATTTTATGCTCCCGATCTTTCCATCGTTGTGGCGGATCCTCACCGGGCAGGGGCTGAAATTTCCTATTACCCGAGCGAGATCAACATCCTGACCGCCGATGTGGTTATTATCAACAAGATCGATACCGCCATACCCGATAAAGTGGAGGAGGTCAGGCGAAATATTGAGGCAATCAATCCGCATACAGTGGTAATCGACGGGGTCAGCCCCATCCGGGTGGAGCATCCTGAACTGATCCGCGGTAAAAGGGTCCTGGCGGTGGAGGATGGCCCCACGCTGACCCATGGAGAGATGAAAATGGGAGCTGCCGTGGTGGCTGCAAAAAAATTCAACGCGGCTGAACTGGTTGATCCGCGACCCTGGTTGGCCGGTAAACTAGCCGACACCTTCCGTACCTATTCGAATATTGGCATCCTCCTTCCGGCGATGGGCTACAGCCCGGAACAAGTTACCGACCTGGAGACAACTATTAATAATACCGAATGTGATTCCGTGATCATCGGGACTCCGATCGATCTGAACCGGCTGATCAAAATTAACAAGCCTTCCACCCGCGTATTTTATGATCTGGAAGAAATCGGTGAACCCAAACTGCAGGACGTTCTGGATGAATTCCTGACTAAAACGGGTCTCGTCTGTTAACCGGATTTCACGGAAATATAAGAACAAATTTTGTTATGCTTCAGCACAGAATGCCCGGGCATTTCAGGTAAAGCCCGGATTTTCTTATTTTTGTACTGATATATCGTGGTCAATGGGTAAGAAAATTGTAGCGTTCGGTGAGTTGATCTGGGATGTTTTTCAGGATGGGAAGAAAATGGGAGGAGCTCCCGTGAACTTGGTTTACAGGGTAAATGCCTTAGGAGACGAGGGCTACCTGTTGTCAAGAGTCGGTAGCGATGAGGCAGGAAATGAAGCTTTACAAATGTTGAATAAGCTCCATGTTACTGACCGTTTTGTGCAGGTTGATCCGGTTTTTCACACTGGATTGGCAAAAGTTAAAGTCGGCAGTGAAGGACGTCCTGACTATCAGATTGAATCCGATCTTGCATTTGATCATATCGAAACCACCAGGGAGTACCTCAGTTTGGTCAGGGAAGCAGACTGTCTCTGTTTTGGTACCCTCGTGCAACGGTCCGGAATTTCGCGGAATACCCTGCACGGGCTTTTGACTGAGATCCCGTTGACCCTGAAATACCTCGATCTTAAACTAAGAAAAGGATATTACACGTACCAGATCATCGAAGAAAGTCTGAGAGCTGCCAATATTCTGAGGGTAAAGGAGAGCGAACTCTATCTCCTGAAGAATGAACTTGGGTTGTTCGAATATGAATCCAAAGCACTGGCACAGGAACTGATCCGTGAATATAACCTGGATGTGGTGCTGGTTACCCAAAGCAAGGAAGGGGCGTTTGCCCTTGATGCAGATGGGAATTTTTTTGATGACAGATGGTACGTAATCGAACTGGTGGATACGGTCGGATCAGGTGCTGCATTTTCTGCCGGTTTCCTGCATGTTTACCTGGAAGAAAAAAACCTGGAAGCAGCTCTGCGGTTCGGGAATGCAGCCGGTGCCCTGACAGCCGAGACACACGGAGCTACTGTCTTCATTTCCAAAAGACAGATTATCGCCCTGATGGATTCCGGCAAACGGCGTTCCTGATGGATTTTGGGATCGACGGTTCACTTGGGCTCAGCACTTTTTCCCTGATTTGATCAGTCGGGCCTGGGCAAGCGTCATCACCAGAACCCCTAAAACGGTAAACAATCCTCCTATTACCTGGTGCAGAGCGGGAAATGTTCCGAAATATAACCATGCTCCGATGAGCACCACAATACCTTTCAAACTCTGTACGATTGAAGAGCGGGAGGCCTCAATGAATTTGAAGGAGTAATAAATCATCAGTACTCCCATGAAAGGCCCCAGGAATGAGCCGATGGCAATATTGGTGAAAGCAGGGGCGGGTATTGTCCAGGATTCTCCGGTAACCATCATCAGGATGAAAGCATAGAGTAACAGCCAGGCAGTATGGTTCAGGGTGATCAGCTCGGGAGTAAGCTTTCGGATATTCACCTTTCCTACGATCGAAGTGGTGGAAGCGAAGATGGCATTGATCAGTACCACCAATGTTCCCGGTATGAACATGTTTTTCAGCGAGGTCTCCCCGGTGTAACTGATAATAAAGGCCCCGGTCAGGGCAAAAAATACACCGGCCGACTCTATCCACGAAAACCTCTCTTTTAACAAGGTCACTCCCATCAGGGTTAAAACCACAGGATAGAGGTTTCCCAGGAAAGAGGTGACGGAAGGATCGGGAATGATCTGGATGGAAAGGTAAAATGTGGTGTTGGTCAGAATCTCAAGAATCCCGAGCAGGATCAGAATTTTTACCTGTGAACGGCCAATAGATCGTAAATAGCTCAATTTTCCTGTATAAGCCGACCAAATCGTATTCAGCAGAAAGGCAAGCAAAAACCAGTAAAATCCAAATTGGATCAGTTCTCCCCAGGAGCCTGATTCATTTACCCCGGCAACCTGGTGGGCCTGAGTTATTCCATTCATGGCAGCTTTGCTGAAGATATACACATTCGAAAAAGAAATGGTAGCCAGCAAAGCAAAAAAGTATCCTTTGAACTGGTCGGATCTCACTTCAGCCTGGATTTGATGGCTGCGGTTTCAGTCTCGTAACCCGGTTTTTCAAGCAGGGCGAACATATTCTTTTTATAAGCTTCCACTCCGGGTTGATCAAAAGGATTCACGCCCAGGGTGTAACCGCTCATGCCGCACGCGATCTCGAAAAAGTAGATCAGCCGCCCCAGGTAGTATTCGTTAAGCTGAGGTATTTCTATCTGCAGATTGGGAACACCCCCATCGACATGAGCCAGGGCGGTGCCCAGTTCAGCCATCTTGTTGACTTCATCTATCCGTTTACCTGCCAGGAAATTCAGGCCGTCAAGATTTTCAGGATCGACCGGCACCACCACGCTTTTGTCAGGAGATTTTATTGAAATGACGGTTTCAAACAGCTTTCGCTCACCTTCCTGGATGTATTGTCCCATCGAATGGAGGTCGGACGTGAAATCCACACTGGCCGGGAAGATTCCTTTCCCTTCCTTGCCTTCGCTCTCTCCGTAAAGTTGTTTCCACCATTCACTGAAGAAATGGAGTTTCGGATTGAAATTAACCAGGATCTCAATGCGGTACCCTTTTCTGTAAAGGATATTCCGGATGGCCGTCTGGAGATCATGCACGAGAGCTTTGCCCTGCCCTATAGAACCTTCGACAAGTTGCGATCAGTGCATCGATCCGAAGTCGTTGAGAACAAGCGTTTGGACGACGTGCTGTCGATCGTCGCCGAGATG
>CAYWTT010000362.1:0-4642 GCA_964461245.1 uncultured Prolixibacteraceae bacterium
TGATTTTCAGCAGGTAAAAGGAGACCGAAAGTGCAATATAGAGCAGAATGATCGCCGGCAATCCGTACAGTTTGAAGATGACAAGCAGAATCAGGGATGCCAGCAGAAAAAAATACCTGTACCAATTGGCTGAGAAAGAGAAGCCCGAGAATTTCAGGGAAAACATGGGAAGTTCAGAAACCAGAAGGATGGAGGTAATCACTACGGCCAGCAGTATATTCTGAGCTGTAAATAACAGTACCGGAATTTCCGGATATTTGGTAAAACCGGTAATGATGCCGAAGGATGCCCAAAGAATGGCATTGGCCGGCGTAGGCATGCCGATAAAATTCACGGTCTGCCGGTTGTCGAGATTGAATTTTGCCAGTCGCAAAGCTGAAAAGGCCGGGATCATAAAAGGGGAAAGCAGCAATATCCACTGCCAGAACGAAGCAGTAATATCCGGAAGCGGAAGATTTAATCCGGGCAAGGCCCGTTTCATCAGAATGAAAGCAATCATGGCCGGAGCTACCCCGAATGATACCTCATCCGCCAGGGAGTCCAGTTGCTTGCCTGTTTCGGAGTAAGCTTTCAGCAATCGGGCAGAAAATCCGTCCAGGAAATCGAAAATTCCGGCCATAAGGATAAAGAGACCGGCATATCCCAGGTTACCTTCCAGCGCAAATACAACGGCTAATGATCCGGCTGTCAGATTCAGCAAAGTGATCAGGTTGGGTATAAACCCGGTGGTTGATTTATTCATTTCTGATTCCCTCCATTCAGATTTTCCCGATAACTGTAATTCCCCCTTTTACTTTCTGATCCATTTTGACCAGAATTTCAGCCGATTTGGGGAAGAAAAGGTCCACCCTTGACCCGAAACGGATGAATCCCAGCTGGTCACGGACAGTAACCGGATCACCCTCCCCTTTGTAGGAGGCAATTCTCCGGGCTACAATGCCGGCAATCTGACGCACAAGGATTTCTTTTCCGTCGTCTGTACGGATCACCGTAGTACAGCGCTCATTTTCCCCTGAAGATTTGGCATGATATGCCGGTATAAACCGGCCGGAATGATGCTTCTGGTAAATAATCTGACCATTGATCGGGATATGGTTGATATGGACATTGTAAACCGACATGAAAACCGAAATCTGGATCCTTTCGTCCTTAAAATATTCATCTTCCAAGGCAGGTTCAATAACCACGACCGTCCCATCGGCAACCGAAAGTACTTCGCCCGGCCTCGCCGATTTTACCGTTTGCGGATCACGGAAGAACATGAAGTTAAAAAGAAGAAATAAGGTTGACAAAGCCAGTATTATATAAAAGACGGGGGATGGCCCCACTGAAAGAAACACGGCTGCGTTGAACACCAAAAACAACAAAGCAACTGACGGAATAACCTTAAAACCTTCCTTATGAATCTTCATTCCAAATTCTATTAATATTTCAAGCCCATAAAAAGGAGGAACAGCACCACAGCCGGAACAGTAAAATAAAAACTGTCCAACCTGTCCAGTATGCCACCATGCCCAGGGAGCAGACTGCCTGAGTCCTTCAGGTCCAGGCTTCTCTTCATCATCGATTCCACCAGGTCGCCGAGGGTTCCGAATATCACCACGATGACGCTGATAGCCATCCACCCTGTAATTTCAAGGTTTTGAAAAAGCCAGGCATTCAGTACACCGACAAGCAAAGCCACCATACCGCCTCCGATAACCCCTTCCCATGATTTCTTGGGTGAAATCCGTTCAAAAAGGCGATGCCTGCCAAATGAGGTTCCTACCAGGTATGCCCCTGAATCGTAAGCCCAGATGGTTATAGAAATCCCGAACAGGATCCAGGGATAGAACTTCGGATTATTGGGGAGCCCCGGAAAAACCAGAAAACAGGATAAGCTCATCGGGAAAACGACATAAAGGAATCCCAGCAAATTGCAGGCAATATTATGTATGGGGTTCTCTTTTTTCCGGTAAAGCTCAACGATAAACGTCAGAAAAAACATGGGTATCACAGCCAGAACGGCAAAAAAGGGCAACAAATGGCTAACGAAACCAAATACGGAGAGAAAAAAGAGTATGCCTGTTGCCAGTCCGGTGATTCGCTCCGGTTCCACGCCGGCCAACTTCATGAGTTTGTAAAATTCCAATAAACCAAGAATGGTCAATGCAAGGAATACGACCGCAAAAAGGATGGGATGAATAATGATGCCGGCTGTCATCACAACGGCATAAATCAGACTGGTAAGCGATCTGGTCAATAAAGGTTTCAACTTTTCAGTTCTTTTAAAAGCTCAAGCTCTAACTGTTCGGAATTTTCAGGTACCATAACCGCATATTCACCAAAAGTTGGATAGGTTGAATCATGCTGATTCAGAATGACCACCGGTATGCCCGATGCTTCCATCAGATCCCTGGCAATATACGCCTGGTATTCCTGAGCCGTCAAAAATACTTCTTTCCACCCTTTTTCCATAACTGTTTGGTCTATTTTGGTAAAAAATCATGATTTGCAATGAAAACAAACAGTTTTTCCGGACCATGCGCTCCCATAACAAGTGTTTTTTCAATATCAGCAGTCCTGCTCGGACCGGTGATAAAACTTAAAAGCGAAGGCAACTTGTCACCATAACGGTCTATGGTTCTCTGCATAGCCTCTTCCGGTGTTTCCACCAGTTGGGATGTTTGGGACACCACCACATGCACGGGTGGGTAAATGAACATCCTCCTGCTGCCGGCTTGCCCAGAGCTGACTAAAACCGAACCGGTCGAAGCAATCAGGTATTCGCAACCGGATATCACTGCATCCGTTGTTATGGAAAGGGAACTTCCCAAATCAGAGCGAATCCCCAAAGCAAGAAGCAATTCCCGGATAGGATCTTCAGGACAGACAATCTCTTGCCATCCGTTGGCCGAAATGATGGCTGAAAGCGCCTGGGCCAGTTCTTTCCCATCCCTGGTAAAGAAAACCCGGCCGTTTACATTTGCCAGCATCGTACTGAATGAATCAGCCAACATCTCATCTCCAAGGGGAGTAAAGAAAGGTTCATCTCTGTCCGGGCTTTTCGCTTTTTCTTTTCCGGAAACCGCCTTTCGGAGATTCTCAAGAATTCCGGCTCTGTCGCTGATTTCCTCAGGCCGATTCCTGTTTTTCCTCTTGCTGGCTGTGAATTTCATTATCTGTTTTTTCTTCCGCCGCAACTGGTTTTTCTTTTTCCTTATCCGATTTACGTTTCCCGAAAATATGTTCCAGGTCCTCTGAAAAGATCACCTCGCGGTCAAGCAGGAGTTGCGCCAGTTTCTGATGGCCTTCACTGTGTTCTCTCAGTATGCTGAGAGCCCGTTGATATTCCTGGTCGATAAGTTTCTTAGCCTCTTCATCGATCAACTGCGCAGTTTTTTCGCTGTAGGGTTTGGTAAACGAATAATCGCTTTGTCCGGAAGAATCATAAAAGCTAACGGTTCCGATTTTCTCGCTCATGCCAAAAATACTCACCATGGCATAGGCCTGCTTGGTGACTCTTTCCAGGTCGTTTTGAGCACCGGAAGAGATTCTTCCAAAGATAATCTCTTCAGCGGCGCGTCCTCCCAACGTGGAACACATTTCATCCAGGAGTTGTTCCTTGGTGGTAATGGAACGTTCCTCGGGCAAGTACCAGGCGGCTCCCAAAGCCTTTCCCCTCGGAACAATGGTTACCTTCACCAAAGGATGGGCATAGGGTAAAAGCCAGCTGATAGAGGCATGCCCGGCTTCATGATAAGCAATGGTCTGTTTTTCATCCACCGAAATGATTTTATTCTTTTTTTCCAATCCGCCCACGATCCGGTCCACCGCGTCCAGAAAATCCTGCCGGGTCACCGATTCATGGTTCTTCCTGGCTGCAATCAAAGCAGCCTCATTACAGACATTGGCAATGTCGGCGCCCGAGAATCCGGGTGTTTGTTTGGCAAGGAACTCCACCTTTACATCTTCATTGAGTTTCAGTGGTTTCAAATGAACCAGGAATATCTCCCCTCTTTCGTTCAGATCGGGAAGCTCCACATGGATCTGCCGGTCGAAACGACCGGCACGCATCAGAGCCCGGTCGAGAATATCAGCCCTGTTGGTGGCAGCCAGAATGATCACTCCGCTGTTGGTATCAAAACCATCCATTTCAGTAAGCAGTTGATTCAAGGTGTTCTCCCGCTCATCGTTCGAACCGAAATTGGGATTTCTGCCTCTGGCCCGGCCTATGGCGTCAATCTCATCAATGAATACGATGCAGGGTGATTTTTCCTTGGCCTGTTTGAAAAGGTCACGCACCCGGGAAGCACCAACTCCCACGAACATCTCCACAAAATCGGAACCCGACATGGAGAAAAACGGAACATTGGCCTCTCCTGCCACCGCCTTGGCCAGCAAGGTCTTGCCGGTACCGGGAGGACCTACCAGCAAAGCGCCTTTGGGTATCTTCCCTCCCAGTTTGGTAAATTTGGTGGGATTTTTAAGGAATTCCACAATCTCTTCCACCTCCTGTTTGGCTTCCGAAAGCCCCGCTACATCCTTGAAAGTGGTGTTGACCCGGGAATCCTTGTCAAAAACCCTCGCTTGCGATTTACCAACACTGAAAATGCCCCCGGCACCTCCTCCGGCCCCCTTGCTCATCTTCTTGACAATCCAC
>CAYWTT010000363.1:0-4635 GCA_964461245.1 uncultured Prolixibacteraceae bacterium
TCAGCAGATTCGACACAACCGGGATTTTTATCTTCCCGACCACCCAGTTCAGTCCGATCACTGCCGGAATAGCGGCCAGGGGAATTACGCCTGCCATCACCCTGATCAGGCCCAGAGATCCCCCGGTCCCTTTCCACCAAACCCAGGAATGTGCGGTAAAATAGGTGATCCAGCAACCCATCACCAGAATGAAAAACCAGAGTTTACGATCCCGTAGATTGAAATTTCTTATTATTTGCCAGCTCCAGACAAAACTGCCAACCAACAGAAAAATGGCAAAAGGACGACCGATAATTTCATTGTAGCTTTTCACAAAATCGAACAATCCGCCATGACCATATACGCTTTTACCCGTGGAATAAGGCATCTGGTGAATAATCCAAAGCAAATCGTCATAGACAAAATATCCGGAAACCGTATAAAACAGAGATCCCGAAAGCAACAACGGAATGGTCAGATATTTGCGTTTACATAAAAAAACGGCCAGAAAAAAAGGGATCACCACGATACTTTCAGTCCGTACAAAGGGCAGAAAGGAGAGTACCACTGCTGCGGCATTGTCATTGTCTCTCAGGAACAACCATACAGACAGGATCAGGAAAAAACCGAGCAGCACCTCGGTCAGACAGCTCTGCATCAGCAGAAAATACATGGGGGCAAAGGAGATAAAAAAGAGAAAAGCGGGATTAACGCGGACAGAATTTCGTTTCAGTACGTCGACAGCCAGCACCATTGTGGCCAGTCCGACCAGCAGATTCATGATCTGTGTGGCCTTGAATCCCAACTGGGCTGCCGGTGCCATCAGGAATGTAAATACAGGCTTGCCCCAATGGTCAAAAAAAAGCCGGGGATAATGAAAGGCATACCGCGCAATCCGGAAGTGGGCGATATTGTCAGCTCCTCCGTATGCTCCGTTTCCGGCAATAATAAGGGCAGCAAAAAATACCAGGAAAATCCCCAGAATGATCCGGATTAAGTCTTCTCTTTTTTTCAACATCATTTTTGAATTAGCCGGTCCACCAGATTGTATTTTACAATACACCACAAAGCCATGAAACCATCCCTCCAGTTGATTTTTTTCCCTTCAATATAAGTACGGCCATAATAGGAGATGCCGACTTCATAAATCCGGATCCCCGGGATCCGGGCAATTTTTGCAGTCACTTCCGGTTCGAATCCAAACCGTTGTTCTTTCAGATCAAGGCTTTTGATAATATCTGAGCGGAACAGTTTGTAACAGGTTTCCATATCGGTCAGGTTCAGATTGGAAAACATGTTGGAAACAAAAGTCAGGAATCGGTTCCCGATGGAGTGCCAGAAAAAGAGAATACGGTGCGGATTGCCTCCTGCAAACCGGGAACCATAGACAACATCAGCGTTTCCCTCGACGATAGGACGGAGCAGATAATTGTATTCGCGGGGATCGTATTCCAGATCAGCATCCTGTATGATCAGGTATTCGCCTGTGGCTTCCGCTATTCCCCGGTGGAGGGCAGCTCCTTTTCCCATATTCGCGGGCTGGTGGAATAAGCGGATCATTTCTGAAGTGTGTTGCCCGATATAATACTCTATCACCTCTGTGCTCCGGTCGGTTGAACAGTCATTTACCAGGATTATCTCTTTCTGGATGTTGTGGATCAGCTTTACCGAAATGACCCGGTCAAGAATGGTTTCAATGGTTTTTTCCTCGTTATAAACCGGTATTATAACTGATAATTTTATACTCATATAAAAAAATTGAAGTTGTAAAAATAGGAAAAGTTGGTAAACTGCTAAAATGTAAATAACCGGAGCATGGTTTTATAGCTCCATTCCCAGTCCCACCAGACCGTTGAATCATATTTAAAGGCAAATTGAATATTGTAAAGTATTATGATCCAAATTACAATATTAAATATCAGCTGTATTTTCCTGTTTTTTTGCATGCGGATTTTGTGGTAGAAAAATGCGACCGGAACAGCCATAAACGGCAGGAATTCAATCAAAGCCCTGTAACCGGCCGACGCACTAAAAGTCGGCGCCCACCAGCTGGCATCGAGGTAGATAATTACCAGGATGGTCAGCAGGATGACAGGGGCGCTGTGGATCTTCTTCCAGGCCATCCACACTAAAGTAATAAAAGCAAACCACATTAAAGGAGTGTAGGTAAACCATCCCCCGCGTTTGCCGAACAAAACCGTGACAAATTGAGGATTTTTCCAGAAACTGAATCCTTCTTCCTGATAGGAATATACTAACCAGTCTCCGGTAACATAATGCCAATAAATTAACTGCGGGATAAAAACCACAAAAGCGGATAATCCCATGCAGATGAACAGCGGCCATTTCCGGATCAACCAACCCAGCCGAGGGCCTGTTTCCCGGAAACAGGCAATTCCATAAAACAATAAATAGAGAACAGCCACTCCGTTGGTGGGCCGGATAAGCACCGCCAAAGAGAGGGGAAGAGAAACGGCCAGGGCTGTGGTGATCCCCGGTTTGTCATAAAAACGGGGCACCGTGAACAGAAACAGGGAAAGCAGGAAAAAAGAGTACACATGCGACATTCCCGGTCCCATGATCGTGTAATAGAACAGGTTCGTGCCATAAAAGATCAGGACCGCAGCAATAAAAGCTGTGGAAAAGTTAAACATGCGTGCCAGCGCCTTGATCAGAAAAACCAATCCCAGCATGGCATAAAACAATCCGGCTAGAAATACGGAAAAATAATAAACCGGGCCGTATCCATCCGCTTTGAGGTTTGATAATCGGGTAATCGCATGTGCAGTGAGGAAAAAGGGAGCTTGCAGGATGGCAGTTCCACAGGTGAAAACGCTTAGGGTTTTCCCTTCACCATACGGCTTTGCCCATGGCAAATACTGAAAATCATGCCAATCGTGAAGGAAGAACCAGGGTAAATACTGGTAATATCCCTCCGTATCCGAGCCAATGACGAATTTGTCCAGTGACGGGTGTTTGAAGGTTTTGTATGCCCCGAAAGCAAGCAGCCCCAGCAGATAGAAAAGTATGGCCCATCTTGTCAGATTCCGGAATGGGAAAAAGGCGCTGATCTTTGTAATTATACCCTTCACTTTTTCTGAATTTGGTCGTTTAAAAGTAGGATAATTTCAGGAAAAACGGTTTTTCCCTTATCCTAATCAATAAGATATTAACTTTGAACCCCGATAAGTACCATAATTTTGAGCTAATGCAGAAAGTTGCCATTTTCCCGGGATCATTTGATCCGTTTACGGTGGGACATGAATCGGTGGTCCGCCGGGCTACTGCCATTTTTGACAAGATCGTCATTATGATTGGTTACAATTCCAACAAAAAATCGTTTTTCCCCATTGAGAAACGGATAAAATGGATCAATGAAGTCTTTGAAAATGACGACAATATCACGGTTGAAACCTATGAAGGCCTGACCATCGACTTTTGCAAGAAAGTGGGTGCCAGATATATTCTCAGAGGGTTGCGAACCTCAGCCGACTTTGAATTCGAACGGGCCATTGCCCAGGTCAACAAACAAATGTATCCTGAAATTGAAACGGTTTTTCTGCTTACCATACCTGAGCATACTCCAGTGAATTCCACCATCGTACGGGATATCATCATGCATGGGGGTGATGCCAGCCGCTTTCTGCCCCGCCGGCTTAAAATAAGCGAATTCAGGCAGGAAGATGAAAACAGCTCCTCCGTTAAGTGAAACCGGTAAGTTCTCCTGTTTTTCACATGCCGTTTTCCCCTGAACAATAATAGGGCCGCTTTTCAGTTTTTTTCATGTATATATACCTGACAAATTGGGTGGAGATGCAAAAAAGACTTGTTATAATCATACTGATATTCATTACTTTACAATCCAGGGGTCTCACGATCAGAGGAACAGAACCTGCCTATGCAGGAAAGAAACTGGAATTCATGACCTGGACCGATCCGGTTTCCAAAAATGAGCAACCGGTTTTTCAACTGACTATTGATGCTAAAGGGAATTTCACCACTCAGGTCCAGACAAATGAGATAATCTTTTGCTTTTGTGACTTCGGAATTTACAGGGGAAAGTTGGTGCTCGTCCCCGGTCATGATCTTGAACTTGACCTTCCTCCATTCCGGGAAAAGAGTTTTGAAGAAAGCAAGAATCCCTATTTTGAACCAGCTGAAATATGGTTAAAGGTTAACGGAGGTTCCGATGAAGAGCTTACCAACCTGGCAGCCCGTTTTGACAGCCGATTCTATCAGCTTTCCGACAAATACTTCAACCAGCTTTATTACCGGCAGTTGAAAAACTTCCGCGACTCGGTCAGCATCCAGCTGGAAAAAGAGTTCTCCTCATTTGCCGATCCCTGGTTCGGTGTATACCGGCAATGCAGGCTGAAATTGCTGGAAGCAGACATGACAAGGGCCGGAAGGGAAAAAGTGATCGGTACGATTAAACCCCTCCCTGTACAAAATTGGGAGAATCCTGCATTCAGCGAATTGCTTAATAATATTTTTACCAATACATTAAGCATTGAAAGTAAAACAATTAATGGTGCTAAATTAAAGTTATGGATTAATCAACAGAACTTTTCTGAACTGAAAAAATGGACCGAAAATATCACCTCTTCCGTTTCTCCGCTTTCCTGCTGCCAGGAAACCCTGACCAGATCTGAAAGG
>CAYWTT010000364.1:0-4620 GCA_964461245.1 uncultured Prolixibacteraceae bacterium
ATCAAAATCATTAAAGCTCCTGATTTTCCTACAGGAGGTATTATTTATGGTTATTCCGGGGTAAAGGAAGCATATGAAACCGGGAAAGGGAGAATTGTCATCAGGGGAAAGGCACACATTGAAAATGAGGGAGGCCGTGAAAAGATCATTGTAACCGAAATTCCCTATATGGTGAACCGGGCTGAGATGATACAGAAAACGGCCGATCTGATCAATGAAAAAAAGCTGGAAGGCATTTCAAATATCAATGATGAATCGGACCGCGAGGGGATGAGGATTGTATATGATCTGAAGAAAGACGCCATGAGCAATGTGGTCCTGAACAACCTGTATAACCAGACTCCGCTTCAGACCTCTTTCAATGTTAACAACATCGCCCTGGTAAACGGACGGCCCAGAATACTGAACCTCAAAGAACTGGTTGTTTATTTCGTAAACCACCGGCACGATGTAGTCACCCGCAGAACCCGCTATGAGCTGGAGCAGGCCGAAAAAAGAGCCCATATCCTTGAGGGGTTGATCATTGCCAGTGACAACATTGACGAAGTCATCGCCATTATCCGCAGTTCCAAAACTCCTGATGAAGCCAGGGAAAGGCTGATGGAAAGGTTTCAACTCACAGATATACAGGCACGTGCCATTGTTGAAATGCGACTTCGTCAGCTGACCGGACTCGAACAGGACAAACTGCACTCGGAATATGAAGCCCTGATGAAACAAATCGAGTATTATAAGGAGGTTCTGACCCATGAATCACTCAGGATGAAAATCATCAAGGATGAACTGTTCGAATTAAAAGCCAGGTTTGGCGATAAACGAAGAACAGATATCGAACATAACGCTGAAGATTTCAATCCTGAAGATTTTTATGCCGATGAAGAAATGGTGATCACTATTTCTCACCTTGGGTATATTAAACGGACTCCTTTGTCTGATTTTAAGACCCAGGGTAGGGGAGGCGTAGGATCAAAGGGTGGTGCAACCAGAGAAGAGGACTTTATTGAACATATGTTTGTAGCATCCATGCACTTTACCCTCCTGTTATTTACAAAAATGGGCAAATGTTACTGGCTTAAAGTATACCAAATACCGGAAGGGAGCAGGACCAGCAAAGGACGGGCTATCCAGAATATCCTGAATATAAGTCAGGAGGATAAAGTATTGGCCTATATCAAGGTGAAAACGCTTGAAGATCAGGATTTCATCAATAACAACTATATCATTTTGGCCACCCGGAAAGGGCTGATCAAGAAAACCACGCTGGAAGCCTATTCACGCCCAAGGTTAAATGGAGTAAATGCTATCACGATCAAGGAAGATGACGAATTGCTGGAAGCCAGACGGACCAGTGGAAGTCATGAGATCATGATGGCCGTAAAAAGCGGCAAAGCCATTCGTTTCAACGAATCCATTGTCAGACCCATCGGAAGAACAGCCTCCGGTGTAAAAGGGGTAACCCTTGGAAATGAGGTAGATGAAGTAATTGGCATGATTTGTGTAAATGATCCGGATGACGATGTGCTGGTGCTGTCGGAAAATGGGTACGGAAAAAGATCAAGCCTGGAGGATTACCCGATAACCAACAGGGGAGGAAAAGGGGTGAAGACCATCAACATTACGGAAAAAACCGGCAGACTTATAGCCATTAAGAATGTGAGCGATGACAACGATCTGATGATCATCACACAGAACGGCCTGACCATCCGGGTTGCGGTTAAAACTATCCGGGTGATGGGAAGAGCGGCCCAGGGAGTGAAAATCATCAATCTGAAAGATAACGACCAAATTGCGAGTGTTGCCAAGGTAAGAAGTTATGAAAGCGAAGAATCGGAGAAGGAAAATAATCAGGAAGCTGAGAATCAGGATCAGAATGAGTAAATGATTGATTAATAATTTGTAGTAAATAATAATTGTATATTTTTGTGTCAAATTAAAAATTTAAAATAGGCAATGAAAAAAATTTGTATTCTGCTAACCTTTATTTTTATAGCAAGTGTAACATCCTATGGTCAGGGTGGAACATCCCTTCCTGCCACGCAGGATAAACGTAATCTGGAGAAGGAGTTGAAAGCTATCGAAGCTGAAGTGGACCCTGCAAACCCCAAAGCTGAGAAGACAATTGCCAAACCCGCTACCTGGATCAAAAGAGGAGAGATTTACCATGCTGTTTACAAGGATAAAAATGCCAAAAACCTTTCGGCTGATCCGCTGACTGAAGCACTGAGCTCCTATAAGAAGGCGCTTGAAATCGATACTAAAGGCCGTAGCTCCCAGAATATTAAAAATATGCTGCTGCTGTTATCGACCGATATTTATAACCAGGCAATCGAATCTTATAACAAGGAAGATTTCGCTAAAGGGATGCAATCTTTTGAACAGTTTATGGAAATCAACCAGTTGCCTGTGGTTGCAAAGGACAATCCGAACTTTGTGGATACCGCCACTATGTACAATGCCGGACTTTGTGCCTATAAAAGCGCAAATTTTGACAAAGCCATCAAATACTTTACAGAAGGCTTAAAATATGGATACAATGTGGGAAGTACGGCCGACCTGCTGAAGAATTCCTATCTTGAAAAGCAAGATTCAGCCACTGCATTGAAAGTGCTGCAGGATGCATTTGCCAAATATCCCGATAACAACGACCTTATCGTTTCACTTACCAATTTTTATATCAAGGCCAATAAAACGGATGAAGCCATCAAATATCTGAAAATGGCCATTTCCAAAGAGCCAAACAACCCTTCATACTACTGTGCACTGGGAAATCTTTATGAAAAACTGGACAAGCCGGATGATGCCATTGACAGCTACAATAAAGCCATCGAAGCCAATAAAGACTACCACGATGCCTATTATTACCTGGGATACTATTATATCGTACTGGGTGACAAGCATAATGAAATTGCTCGAAATGTACCGGCCAATGATACAAAGAAATACAACGAAGAAATTGATAACGCTGTGGCCTGGTATGATAAAGCAACCGTCATGATGGAAAAATGCCGTGAGTTAAAACCTGACGACACCAATGCCATTGAATTCCTGAAGAATCTCTATTACAGGCTTAACAAGCTTGACAAATACGAAGAGATGAAAAAATTACTTGAAAAGTAATTCAATACCGGTTTTTAGGGGAGTATTCAATCTCCCCTAAAAATGAATAATTATATTTATCATAATATTAATTATAAGACATGGATTGTGAGTTTTCAGAAGCCGAAGATGCTGCTTCCCGGACCCTGCAGCCAGTCTGTTTTATATCTGTAACTGCCGTTTGGTGTAACTGGAATGATCCACCAGAATAGGTTCGTATTTTTCATGAAATAGCGATGAAGAAACGATAAAATCTGCGGTGGAACGGTTCGATGCAGTCGGTATGTTATATAATACAGCGATTCTCAGGAGAGCTTTCACATCCACATCATGTGGCTGAGGCTGCATGGGATCCCAAAAGAAGACAAGCAGGTCGATTTGTTGTTCAGCTATTTGAGCTCCCAGTTGCTGATCTCCTCCTAATGGCCCGGATTTCAACCTTACGATTTCAGGAGGAACCACCTGGTTCTCCTCACATTTTCCGGCCAGAGCTTCCTCCACCAGTTTACCGGTAGTCCCTGTGCATATCAGGCGGTGAGGAACCAGTTCTTTCCAGTTGTATTCCACCCATTCGATCATATCTTTTTTGCAGTTATCGTGGGCTACAATACCGATGTTCTTTTTCTTTTTCATTTCAGATGATTTTTAAATTAAAGTGCCCCTGCAATTTAAGCAGGAGCATTTTTGTTTAAGAGGTTTTCAATTCGTTGATTGGTTGAATTCAACTTCTCCGCAAAGTTAGCCGTAAACTAAAAAAGGAGGCTGATTGATATCAAAGCCCCCTATAATTTAAACGATAATTTAATCTAAAACAGCCTCTTAAGTTGTTCCAGCCACTTTGCAAGCCGCTCTTCCGTCAGCCGTGCCTGGTTTTCCTGGTCAAGGATCAATCCTAGGAATTTACCGTTCCGGAGAGCTTTCGACGATTCAAATATGTATCCTTCGGTGGAGGTCTCTCCTACTATCCCGGCATTCCGGCTCTCAAGCAGCTTAGCCATCAGGCCGACTGCATCCCCGAAATTCTCAGGATAACCTTTCTGATCTCCCAATCCATATATGGCGATTTTCTTCCCGGTAAGATCCATCTCTTCGATGGCCGGGACAAATTCATCCCAATAAATGGGAAGTTCCCCGTCAAACCATGTGGGAACTGCCAGAATCAGGTTGTCAAACCTTAGAAAATCGGTCTCCTTCACCGTTTCTGCATCAACCGTTTCAATGTCACCCACATCCAGGTGAGCCATGATCATTTCTGCTATTTTCCTGGATTTCTGGGAATTAAAACTATAAAACAATCCTGTTTTTTTCATGTTTTCTGATTAATAATTGAATAAATCACGGGCTGCGTGTTCTATTTTCACTGAATTGGGGAGTATTGCCCTTTCCAGTTCCCGGTGGAATCCGACAGGGGTAAAGACGGATCCGACACGTCGAACCGGAGCGTCAAGCCACTCAAATGCTTCTTCCATAATGAAAGAAGCGATCTCCCCACCGAAGCCGCCATGTACTTTATCTTCATGCACG
>CAYWTT010000365.1:0-4607 GCA_964461245.1 uncultured Prolixibacteraceae bacterium
CCCCGGCCAGGTTCAGGTAAAAATCAGGGAGAAAAGAATCCCGAAAAGAGAGAACATTACCAGGAAATAAAGAAGGTGACGACAAACGGAAATGATCCTGTCTGCCAATGCATCAGGATCATCCCCGTATTTTTCCTTAAAGTTTTTCATGAAGTTGATTTTCAAAGCAAAAGATAAAAGGAACTGAAACCGGCTATTTAACCAGGATAAAGTTTTCAGGCCAGACGGTGCATTTGCAATTTTCCTCCTCTCTCCAGATGAAAAACTGCACAGCACGGGTGTTTGTCTTTTCAGCAGGGGAAGCATCAAAGGTCTGACCCGGTTTCAATCCGAGGTCTTTTAATTCACGGGGAAGGGCCCCGACGAGTTTGATTTTCATATAATGGTTAATTGTCAAGGGATTTTGAATTATTGAATGTAATTGAAAGTTGAAACCGATCATTCAATGCCTTGCGGAGGGCAACCCTTACCAGCCGTCTTTGACGTCGCAGAATCGTTAAATCCTCTTCTGTTCGGTTATCTTCTATGACCAATTCCCTTATTCTGATCTCCTGTTCAGCCGTCCCAAACAAAAAATCGAAAATATCAGCCTGATACTTAATGAACCTTTCCTGAAATTCTTCCGGAATTAAAGCAGGATTGATCAATTGAATCCACCGTACAAATCCTTTCCGTGTAAGATAAATCCGCTGATAATTATCGCCAAATATCAGGCTGTTGGATTTTTTTCCATAACAGGAAGAAAGAATAGAATCAAGCTTTATTTTATCTACTTGATTATCGTAATTAAGTGTGAAGAAGTCACAGACTGGTTTAACAAAGATGTTATCACCTTCCGTTTTAATGGTGGCATTGAATGCCTGAATCGATGTGTTTTCCATTTTGAATGGTTTTATTAATTTGAGTTTTTTGATAATATGTTAAAAACTTACCGGGAATTTCAGGGGGTAAATCCCCGAAAAGGTCATTTTGAACGGCTTTTTTCCGGTTCAAAATGCCTTTTTCAGGCTATTTCCCAGATTTAGGGGGGGTATTTCTCCGGTGTAGAGTTCATTGATCCCCTTTAACCGTTCCAGGTCATTGAGACAGTAATAGATCTTCCCACCACTTTTATTGGGCTTGATTTTACCTTCTTTCCTCCAGCGCATCACGCGGCTTTCCCCAAATCGCCTGAAAGCCTCCCGCTGGGAAATCTGGCTCTTTTTAAGTCCCAATTCGGTCAGCACTTTGTGGGCTCCGGCTTCCGTTGCTTTCTGCAACAGGGTGGCCAGTTTGTTTTCTTCAATCTCGTAGGTCATGGTAGCAGGATATCATTATCGTCCGAAACTGATTCAACCTGCATTTCCTTTTCCAGCTGAGCACGTCTCTTATCCTCGATGGTAGCAAGGCGGATGGCATGTGCAATCACCCTGGGATCCCCTTTGGCTTTGCCGGTTACCAGGGAGTGTACCCACATCCAGCTGTATCCGTATTTTTCAGCTAGTGCCTTAACGGCACCTCGCGGAAGTCGTTTTCTGAGCTCAGGGCTGCCTGTGGGAATAACTTTCTTTTGATTCATAGCGAAATAATTAAAGATTTTGTTTTATTTTGTTTTGTTTTATAAATATAAAGTATATATTTGCAATCATTTGACAGTTTTTTGTGTCACAAACATAAACAGAAGATATATCGCAACCAAGGCATGTTGTCAAAAAAATATGCCTAAAACTGTTTTTGTCGGTAACTCCCTGTTAATGAATTGAAGGATTTTATTAACAGCAGCACTGAGAAAAAACCTCTCTTTGTTAAAAGATTTTTGATGAATAGGCAATACAAACAATTGAAATATTTATAAACCAATGAGTGGCATAAACGAAAGGATTGAAAAGCTCATTCCCCTGGTGAGTCGTAACAAGAGCGCCTTCGCCAAAGCGATGGGGTACCAATACAATGCAGTGATTGAAAACATCGTTGGGAAAAGACAATCCAAACCGGGATTTGAATTCCTCAATGCGCTGATGAGAGCTTTCCCCCAGGTGAATGCCACCTGGCTCCTGACCGGAGAAGGTGAAATGTTTGTTACCGGCAACAATTCCAATGCTATTGTGGCTTTACGCAGTGAGGAGGTAACCAGGGCCCCTCTGATTAGCCAGTTTGCCCATGCCGGCTATCTGCGTGGATTTGGCGAAATAGAATTCATGGAATCGCAGCCGATGTATTTTTCCACCCGGAAATACGACAATGGCAATTATGTGGCTTTTGAAATCCGGGGCGAAAGTATGAGAGATGGTAGCGAGTTGAGTATTTGCGACGGGGATATTGCATTATGCAGGGAGCTGCCAATGGAACTCTGGAGATATAAAATTCATACGCCAAAAGTCTTTGTGATTGTTCACCAGACCGAAGGGATCACCTGCAAGGAAGTAATTCAACACGATCCGGAAACCGGGGAAATTACCTGTCACAGCTGGAACAAGGACCCGGGATACTTCGACTTCATAATTAACTTGGCGGATGTCAGGCAGATGTTTTACCTGATAGAAATTTCCAGAAAAAGCAAGTATTAACCTTTAAAATGAAATGGAATGTAGGTCTTCTGCAAAACGGTGAATGGCTGTTTGCAGACGATGAAGCTGTTTTGGTCCGGGTTTCTTGATACCCGAAGCATACTGTGAAATCAGGCTTTCATTCATATTGGCAATTTCAGAAAGGCCACGCTGAGACATAACTTTTGACATCCAAGTTAAAAATGCCTTTATATCGAATTTATATTCAATGGTATAATTTTCTTTCAGAATGCCAGGAAGCGGATCCCCATATTCAATGGCAGTTTCAACAAATACATTCAGCAATTCCTTAATGTTTTTGCTCAGTTCTTCAAAAGTTTCTGCCACAGTAGCAATTCCGGGAATATCCGGCACATAGGCTGAATAACCCGTACCTGTCTTTTCAACAACGACCACTAATTTTTCCATTTTCATCCTTTATTAAATCCACCTATTTCAAATGCCGGCTTGTTTCCTGATCGACATTTCAGTTCCCTTCTGAAGTTCTTTTGAACCATGTGCCGGGACTATAACTGTCCCGGGTTTAATCGGGTGACGATATACCCGATGACTTCCGACCTGCCGAACCAACTGCCAGCCATCTTTTTCAATCAGCCGGATCATCTCACTGGTTTTCATCAATTAAGAACTATAAGGTGGAACAAAGGTAAAAATATTTTTACCTTACATTATAAAAAGTAAAAGAAACTTTACTTTATTTTATCAAGCACTTTGCGATTGGACTCATCAATGATCCGGTAATCATAGTCAATATAAATATCGGTCACTTTATTATCCGAATCTTCATGACCCAGGCATAAAGCAACATCATCCTTATCAATCCGGCAATCATTCCGGGCAATGGTTGCCCAAGTATGCCTGGCCCAGTTGGTGGATACATTTTCAGGGAAGACGGACTTGGATTTTTTCTGTTTCAAATCTTTAATGTTCCCTGTACAGATGGTTTTTAATTCCACATTCACATATTTCTGCCAATCCAGGTAACTTCCGTATCTCTCATGGATATTTATAAGCCGGCTACTCCCTTCATATTTTTTTATAATTTCCAGTGCTTCCGGTTCAAGTTTGATGGAGTATTTGCGTTTGGTTTTTGCTCGGGAATAGTTTACCCTACCCTGATTGTCCGGTTTTTCAAGATAAAAGAGGTCCTTTGTATTGATCCCGATCAAGCAGAACATGAGCATAAACATATCCTGAGCCATCTGTACTCTTTCCCGGTCAGGTTTGAAATCTTTAAATATCATAAGCTGTTCCAGGGTAAGACGATGCAACCGGGTCATGTTCTCGGGTTTTTGGATCTTATATTTCTTGAAAGGATAATGTTGGATCAGATTGATGCCCCGATCTTCATCGTTGTATTTATCCCTGCCCCGGTTAAATACCAGTCTGAAATAGCGCATATAATTATTGACAGCATTCCCCACCCCTTTCTTTTTAAGGTATTGTTCGAATGACAGCAGGAAGGAGTAATCAATCTGGTTGAAATTGAGTTTAGGTGAAAAACTTTTCAAATTGCTTAAAAAGCCGCTAACGGCCAGATATGAACCATTTTTTCCTTCTGCTTTCAACTGGTCCTTATAATCTTCGGTGAATTTGATGAAATCAATATCCGATGATATTTCTTCAGCCATCAGCCTTGCCTTAAGTTCTTTCACCGATAACCTGTTGACCACACTCCCCATCCTTAAATACCGTCCCTCGTATTTATCCATCTCATCTCTGATCCTGGAGTTGATGAAAGAAGCGTTCTTCCCGAATGCCGTTCCCTTTGCAAATTTGGTCGGCAAAACGTAAAGATCGGTGGAGATGTAATCAGCTTTCCTGTTATGGGTAATCCTAATTTTAATGTTGGTGGTTTTATCCTGCCGGACATGGTTCTCACCCTTGAAAATTACAGCTAGAAAAGTGGCCATATTTATAAACTATTTATAAACTATTTATAAACTCTACCCTTCAAAAGTAGCCATTTTTCGCTGAAAATGCAAGCAAAAAAAAAGGGCTTCATCTCTGAAACCCCTTATTTTATTGGCTTTTTTGCTGTAGCGAGAGCCGGGCATGATC